>NZ_JAWLVJ010000005.1:0-72590 GCF_033100395.1 Terasakiella sediminum
GCCTTGAGGCAGTGGGAGCCATTGCTCAACAGGCGACCTTTAAAAAAGCAGGAACGCTGCCGTCTCATGAACCTGCTCTATGAAGCTATCGCGTCTCTTATTGTGCCCGAACGCCCAGGCAGACGGGAGCCAAGATGCGTGAAACGAAGGCCAAAAAACTTCCAGCGTCTAACCGCCCCGAGACATGAAATGATTGAGTGCCTTCACCGAACCAAATACAAACCCAAAAACGCCTTAACTTAGTGCCATTCGAGGCTGCCCCCGGAATTAAGGACTGCCCGAATTAAGGACTGCCCCGGAATTAAGTGAAAGGCGTTCAATATAAATCACAATGTACAGAGAGACTCGGAATATCAGATGAACCGAAAATAACAGTAACGCATAACTGTGCGATATTTTGAACCCTCCTTATGCACTTAAAAATTAATAAAATCAACACCAATCTAAATTGCTGGTTTTAAATCGACAAAAGAAGAACATGTTCTGCTCTGTTCTATACAAGTGTGTTGGCTACTACGTTTTATCGCAAATTCAATGATGTTTAGAATTAACGCGTCATAAGGCATGGCCCCATCCATGTTACAGGAACGCGGGAAGTAGCTTGTTTCAGGAGTAAGGCCGGGTACAAGGTTAGCCTCAATAAAATGAGGGATACCTTTTGCGTCCATTTTGACATCTATACGGCCAAAATCTTTTACTTTAAGAATTGAAAATACTTTCTTTGCCAGTTCGGATACACTGTCCGAAACAGGACTTTCAACAGCCAAGACATGCTCTTGATTACTTGATTTTTCAAACGCCCCCAGAACACGATCTCCCTTCGAGTTTTTCTGTGCAATAATCTCTACAGGGTATGCGTGTCGGGTGTTCGTACTGAGGTCTTCGAGTACAGCGACTGTGAATTCTCTTCCAGGCAAAACTTCTTCAACAATTGAACTTCCGCCGTACTGATTGAAGATTTCTTCAACTTTCTGAGTATAGCTGAGCCAATCATGAACGATAGAATTTTCATCCACCCCATTTCCGTTGGCGGCGTTTAAGGGTTTAACAAATAATGGAAGTGGCAGAGGAAGTTGCGTCTCACTCTTTATGCCATCTGGCTGTGTTAAAAAGAATTTAGCCGTGGGAATGCCATTCTCTAACAAAATCGTTTTGGCCTTACCTTTGTTAGAGTCATATTCAAGGGTTGCTTCACCTGAGCCTGTATGGGCGATATGATGCTTTGTAAAGAAATCAGATAGATTGATTTTGTTTGGATCACAGATGTATTTGACACAAAGAACAACAAGGTCAGGTTGACGCTTTACAATATCTTCCAAGTCCCCTTTGTTGTGTGCTTCTCTGAAACTAACATCCGTATAATGTTGCTGTAGGATGTCCCTGATTATTCGACAGGTTTTTATTGACCCAAAACCCGTTTCTTTCATCGCTCTGGTATCTGTCGAGACAATTTCAATGCGTTTGTTTATTTTTGTAACTGCATGGTTGGTTTTCATTATTTGATCATTTCATCGAATGAATAAGTGGAAAGGGACTTCCAAAAAGCAGCAGTCGTCCCTCATGAATGGAATTGAATAAGTTATGGGCGTAAGCAACTGTTGGCAGATTGGGTAAATGAGGCATCGCATTCCCAATCGTTACCTGAATAATCAAGATGGGCATTTGCAGGAAGTTTGACAGGGTTACATTTCCCTTGGTCTGCTTTGAAACCCCGCAGGCATTTCCAACCGACCTTGTAGCCACTGTCGTCAAGATAAGCATTTTCAGGGACTTTTATTTTGATGCATGCGTTACTTGTTGCTTGGAAGCCGCGAATACATTCCCAGCCTTTTTCATATAGATTTGGAGACAGAAAAGCATTTTGAGGGATGTTAATTTTCAAGCACGTGCCACTTTGCTCTCTATATCCCCGCTCACACTCCCATTCATATCCACCATGACTTAAAAAGGCGTTCTTTGGGATTTTTATTGCGATGCACCTTTTATTGTTTCGTTTATATCCACGTAGACAATCCCAGCCTTCGCTATAAGAACGCCCTGTTAAAAATCCATATTTAGGGACTTGAATTTGTTGGCACTTATTTTTTGATTTTATATAACCTTTATTACACTCCCAACCTGAGCCGTATTTCTCTGCATGAGCGTTTTTTGGGATCGTTTCAGCAATCGTTGGATAAGGCCAGTTCAAGGAAAGGGCGAAAACTATAACTGTTAAGTTTCGCAATAATCTCGATTGAGAATGATTGTTCATTTTTTGCTTTCATGTTTTCGTTCTGCTCGATCCATTCTGTATTGAGTAATGATGTTTTTTAATTGAGCGGCTAGTCCATAAATACTCAATTCATTTTTGTCAGAGCTTTCCTCTTCGACATTATCTAAGGTATCAAATGTTTGGGGTTTTCCATCATCTTTGGCAGAATGCTTTGCCGTTTTTTTGTAGGACATCATTATCCTCCAAACTTATAGTCAATGTGCAAGTCTTCCAGAATATTACCATTTGCAAGCCGGTCATTTTGCAGGGCTTCTGTAAGTTCTTTTGATGTGACGATTAATGCACGGGTAAGTGACTTGATCTTATTTTTGCTGTGTAAGTGAATAACCGTCAGAACTCTCTTATACGCAATGAAGTTCAGTCCTTCGATCAGTTCCTCATCCGTATCGACCTTATAAGAACCAGCCGGTTGGATTTCATCTAAAGCACCAATTTTAAAGGGATGCCTGAAAATGACGAGTTTTGTGCTTGTACGAATAGTCATGGCGGCCTCCTATCAAGGTGGCGTTACGTTACTGTGATATACAAGAAAGAAAGTGACTCTATTATTTATGGAGTCTAAAAAAAATTGTATAATGCGATTATCAGATAGATAAATTATAATATTTTAAGGGCTATCCCCGGTAAATATCGCATATTTTATTATAATACATCCTGAATAAAATAGATATTTTTTTTATTTTTTTCTTCAAATGGAAGATTGTTATTATTTTTCAGATGGGGTTAATGTCTGATTATTTAGGCCTTTTCAAAGAGAGGATCACTCCAAGTGCCTGATGATGATAACAATCAACAAGATTTGATTGAGTGCATTTTAGAAACAATCCGGGAGCCTTTTTTGGTTTTGGATCGTCATTACAATGTGATTAAAGCCAGTAAGAATTTCTGCCATTCTTTTGGTCTCAACAAACCTGATGTAGAAAACCAACTTCTTTTCAATGTAGGAGAAGGCGAGTGGGATATTGCTAAATTGAAAAGGCTTCTTGATGAAGTCATGACTAAAGGCACGACTATAGAGGCATTTCTTGTTGAACACCGTTTTTCAGATATTGGCGATAAAGTATTTTTGCTAAACGCCCGAACCGTCATTGCACAGGAAGAAAGCGATTTAAAAATCCTGCTCGCCTTTGAAGATATTACTGAACGTAAGAAAAAAGATGATGAGATACTTCGCCTCGCGATGACCGACCCGCTAACGGGACTCTCAAACAGAAACAGTTTTACATCTGGCCTTGAGAGAGCAATTAAATTTGCTCGACGCTATGGGCATGGCATTTCTCTTTTGATTATCGACCTTGATAAATTTAAAGCGGTTAATGATCACCATGGACATCCTGTTGGAGATCAATTGCTGAAACAGGTTGCAGCTATTCTTACCAGCAGAATTCGAGAAGTTGATCAAGTAGCAAGACTGGGGGGAGATGAATTTGCTGTTATTTTGGGAGGTGTGACAAAGAAAGAAATGGTCAATGAGATCGCCCAAAATTATATAAACAAAATTATGGAACCCTTTCATATTGAGAAAAGCGAAATCCTAATAGGAGCGAGTATTGGACTAGCCCATTTCCCGGAAAACGCTAACAATGCAACAAACCTCATTAAATGCGCAGATGTCGCTCTCTATAGTGCAAAAAAGGACGGCGGGAATATTTTTCGGGTTTATCAAGGTTACCTGGGATAGTTCCCTGTGAATTGTGCCTTTTCCGGCTGTCTGTTATTGGCTAAAAGCAGACTTTGCATTTTCAGTAACAGTACTCAGCTATGGCGCAACAGCGGCAAGCCATTAACGCGTTAATTCCTCTCTCAGATGTCATTACGCAATAAATGCGGGATGAAAGATAGAAAAGGCGGCCATAGTGGTCGCCTTTTTGATTCTACTAAGAGATAAATGATGTCATCTAATGACCCATAGCGGAAACAATCTTTCGCTTTGGTTTTATCCTGCCCTTTTCTTAGGCTTACCTCGATAACGTTTTGACTTTGCCCGGCGGTTTGGTGACGGGCGAGAACCTCGTTTTGTTGGCTTGGGCTCGTGCTGAGAGGGTTGACCACCTGAAATATCAAGTTGGTGCTGCATCAGTTTTTCAATATCACGAAGGTAGGCCTGTTCACTTGGGTCACACATGGAAATCGCAGCACCAGATGCCCCGGCTCGTGCTGTACGGCCGATACGGTGGACGTAATCTTCGGCTACATTTGGAAGTTCGAAGTTAATGACGTGGCTGACATTGTCGATGTCGATGCCGCGTGCGGCAATGTCTGTTGCCACCAAAACACGAACGTCACCGTTACTGAAGTTCTTAAGCGCTTTTTGCCGCGCTCCTTGTGACTTGTTGCCATGAATAGCCGCTGCTGTGATACCCGCCTTCTCAAGCTGTTGCGCCACCCGGTTGGCGCGATGTTTCGTCCGTGTGAAGACGATGGTTTTATGTATGGATTTGTCACCCAGGATATTGGTCAGCAACGTCTTTTTATCGGTGGCGGGCACGTAGTATACGCTTTGGGCAATCCGTTCAACCGGTGTTGATTGCGGTGTCACCTCGATACGGATGGGGTCGTGCAATATACTGCTGGCGAGCCCTGAAACCGTTTTGGGCATGGTTGCAGAAAAGAACAGGGTTTGGCGTTCTTTTGGCAGAGCAGCAATAATTTTTTTAACATCATGGATGAAACCCATGTCCAACATACGGTCCGCTTCATCCAATACAAAATGCCAAATGTAATCGAGTGAAATATGCCCCTGGTTCATAAGGTCTAAAAGACGACCAGGTGTCGCAACAACAATATCAACACCGCGCTGAAGTGCGTTCACCTGACGTTTTTGACTGACGCCACCAAAAATAACAGTATGTCGGATGGGCAGATGTCGCCCCAGGCTTTCAATTGATTCACCGATTTGAATTGCCAATTCACGGGTAGGTGCAAGAATGACGCTCAAGGGAAATTTTGGTGCAGGTGGCTCCCAACCTTCAGCAAGTTCATGCAAGATGGGCAGGCTGAATGCTGCTGTTTTGCCCGTGCCTGTTTGTGCAATCCCCAATAAATCGCGTTTTTCTAAAAGAGAAGGAATTGATTGTTCTTGAATGGGTGTTGGATTTTCAAACTGTTGTTCTCGCAGTGCACGCAACAATGGCTCAGACAGGCCAAGGGCCTCAAAATTATTAGATTGCATAAAGATTCTTCCGGCCGCGCATAACATCCAGCTTCGATATAGGGATGAACTTCGGCATTTTTTAGCATCCCGAAGCGCAGGGCGGGGCATTTAATAAATTATTTTCAAATTCGAGATATTGTCACGCTGGTTTTTCAGCGGAATTGCGCGATCACGAATGAATAATGAACGCCTGATTTGCGCCTAAAAACGGAATTTGTCAATCGATCAATTGAATTTATATTATAATTGCTATGCATAATGGTGCATTTATTGCGGCTTGTCTCAAATAGTTGAGCCCCCAAATTTCCTGCGATTACATAAAAATAAGCACTATAGATTTTACTTTCTGGCTATAAACAGACTCTACTTTTTCCTCCTCTGCGCTTTTACTGTTAACTGGAGTTACGACGAAAACATCTTCGCCATTTTCTGTATCATCGTTGTAAAATATGCTATAATTTTTGCTCAAATTTGATCAATAGTAGAATTAAATCAATGAATTATAAGCTGAGAATGTTCTATGTCGGATAGCACAATTGCAACAGCTGAGAAAGACAATGGCCCGGATTGGGAGAAAATTTTCACGGACCCTGAACGCGGATTGATTTCCCTTTTGGAACGGAGCGATAGCAAAGAAAAGCTGCTGCAGGTTTTCGAAGTTATTTTGGGGACTCTGTTTGATCGTGACGGTGATAGCGCGATTAAAGAGCGCTATATCAACGAGCTGAAGTTCTTCACTTCCGGGGATAAAAAGACCTTTGAAGGCTGTGTATCCATTTCCAAAACGATCCTGCTGACGATTAAGGAAGACCGCCTGCAGAAGGCATCTCAAGCTGCTGTGGTGGAAGCCGAACCTGTTCGCCGTGTGGAGAAGAAGAAAGATAAAAAGCTCGAACAGCTGGGCGAGATTATCATGGGGGATTACAGCAAGACCCTGAATGCCATCGCCCTTGGCACAACGGACGGCCCGTTGGGGAAGACGCCGTTTATCCTGTCACCGGAATTCCATGAAGCTTTCTGCGCTGCCTTTGAAGGTAAGTGTCTGGATCGCATGGCATTGGAGTGTGCCCAATTCGCCAAGGATAATCCGCGCTATCAAAAAGACTATGAAGAAGTCTTTACCAAAAACACGCTGAAAGATCTGAATTTTCGCGAAAAGGCGTGGGACGTCTGGCGCGAGGTCTGGAGTGATGAGTTAAAGCCGCACAAACTGCCAAAGAAACCTGCTGCCCCCAAGGGGGTGAAGGCCTTGGGGGCGGCCTTTAGTAATAAACATACGGAGGCCCTGTCAGAGTGGGAAGATGCCTGTTTTCACGTTAAAGAATATAATCTGGAATTTGAGAACTTCACCAAGACCCTGTGTTCTCCACATGATCAGTATGATGCGCCGACCGCAGATGACATCACTCTGATGGTCAAAATTTTCGGGATGACCCCCAACGTGTTTGAGAAGCAAATCACGGGTATTCATCAGTTGATTGAACAGGATATCGAAAATAAAGCGGGGGCCTTTGCGGAATTTGCAGGCAAGCGCAATATCGATCTGAGCTTGCTCTATGTTTTTTACAAAACACCCGATTATATTCTGGGGGAAGAAAACTATCTGACGCTTCTGATGCGCAGTTATAAGAAAAGCCAGGTACAGGGGAGTTTCCCTTACACGTTCAAATATCTGCAAAGCTATATTGCTTAATGCGATTAATGTTTGTCTTTATGGAAGTGCGTAGACCGAAATTTCCTCAATTCATTTGAAACCGCTGATGTTCTATGGAAAGATAAACTTCATAAACACTAAGATCATAAAAAGGTTTCATGAGAGCAAAAAACGACGAGAAATTTCCGCTCCATATTTTCTCGATAGTGCTGGGTGTAGCGGCATTGTTGCTGTTGTCGATTGCCTGGTTTGCGTATCATAACATGCAGACATCCACGGTGAATGAGGCAAGGCTGGCGCAGCTCAGCAGGCTGCAGTCCGATATCGTCTATCTGGATGAAGTTCTGACCATGTCGGCCTATATGGCGGCCAAGACCGGGGATCGGGACTGGATCTTGCGCTATAACAGTTTTGAACCCAAGCTCATTTCAGCCATTGAAGAAGTGATCACGGAAGTTTCTGATCCGGACCTTATTCAGGCGATCCGGTCTACTCAATCGGCAAATGATATTCTGATCAAATTGGAAAGACAGGCCTTTGGTGAGATAAACCGGGGCAATTCAGATCAGGCCTGGTTGCTTTTATCCGGGGCGCAATACCAGAAGCAGAAGCAGATTTATAAAGCAGGTATGGATCAGGCCTTAAATCGTCTTTCTCAATTGTATCAGGATTTAAAAACCGAACAGAAGACCCAGACCGTCACTCAGATTACTTTAATTTTTATGTTGGTGTGCTTGCTGTTTGTTTTTTTCACGCTGGTCGTTATTCGGATTAAATATTGGAACAAGAGGGTTGAGACGCTGGTTTTTAAACGCACAGAAAAGCTGCGTGTTGCACAGCAGGCGTCCAAGCAGGCTGAGCAGTTTTTGAAGCGTGCGCAATCTGTGGCACAGATTGGCAACTGGCGCCTGGACCTTCAGAAAAAGGAACTATGGTGGTCCGATGAGATTTATCGGATTTTCGGCCTGGATCAGGAAAAAGACAGCGCGACCTATGAGACTTTTTTAAGCCTGATTCACCCCGATGATTTCGAAAAGGTCGAGGAAAATTATCGCAAATCCCTGTCCTTAAATGCTTTCTCTGATATTGAATATCGCATCCTTCGTAAAGATAATGGGGACGAACGATGGATTTCGGGGAAGTGTGAGCATCGACGCGCCCCCGACGGGACGGTCATTCGTTCTGACGGGACCATTCAGGATGTTACTGAACGGGTCGCTGCACGGATGGAAAATAGAAAGAAAGACCAGCAGCTTCGCCTCGTTTTGGAAAATATTCCCGGTGCAGTTGTTGCAACTGATCAGGATCTACATATTGTCTTTGCCAGTAGCCACTTTGCCAACCTATACAACGTCCCGGGCGAACTTTTGGAAGTCGGGGCTTATTATCCGAATCTCCTTCATCACCTTGCCAAGCGGGGAGATTATGGCTACGACAATATCGAAGGTATTATTGCTGATCGACTGGTGTCGTTGCGAAATCCGCAGGATAAAGTGTTTGAGGATTATTCACCGGACGGGACAATCTTTCGGGTGTCCCGAAAGACAACGGATGAAGGCATCACTATTACGATTGTCAGTGACATTACGGAACTGAAAAAAGCCAAGCAAAAGGCCGATGATGCCAAAGAAGCAGCGGAAATGGCGAATAAGGCGAAATCAAGCTTCCTTGCCTCCATCAGTCATGAAATCCGAACGCCCATGACCGGGGTGATGGGCTATGCAGATTTGTTGATGGAACATGATTTGCCGCAAGATTGTATGCAAAGTGCTGCGCGTATCAAAGGGGCGACCAATAATCTGCTGGGAATTGTGAATGACCTTCTGGATATTTCCAAGCTGGAAGCCGGGAAAATGGAAGTAGAACATATCAACTTTCTGCTGGCTGACTTGCTGGATGAGGTTGTTTCCAATTTCAAGCTCAGCCGCAAGGGGGATGACAATATCAGTCTGCAAATTGAATTGGCCGACGATGTGCCCAAGGCGCTGAATTCTGATCCGATGCGTATCCGGCAAATTCTGATTAATCTTGTTGGAAATGCTCTGAAATTTACTGAAAATGGCACAATTACCATTCGGTGCAGGAAAGAAACGCTGGATGCAGCACGCGAATTTATTAAGGTGACAGTCTCAGATACGGGGATCGGGATTAGTCCAAGCAAGCTTGAAAATCTGTTTCAGGAATTTACCCAGGCGGATGCGTCCATTTCTCGAAAATATGAAGGAACCGGGCTTGGCCTGTCAATCTCAAAACGGCTTGTGGAGCTTTTGGGTGGTGAGATCGGGGCGAAAAGTGTGGAAGGAAAGGGGAGTGATTTCTGGTTTCTTCTACCGCTTGTGCAAGCCGGAGAAGAGGTGGTTGAAAAGGTCAAGAAAGGACCGAAAGCCGGGGATTATCTGGCGGTTAAACCCCTCAGAATCCTTCTGGCCGAAGACAATCGCATCAATAGACAACTGATCAGAAAATTCATTGAATCTTATGGGCATACGGTTGTGGGGACGTGTGATGGACAAGAACTGCTGGAGAGTTGGAATAAAGAGAGCTTTGATCTTATTCTCACCGATGTGCGGATGCCGAATATGGACGGGGTTGAAGCCACGCGGATTGTTCGTGAGAAAAGCGACATTCCTATCATCGGCATTACCGCAGATGCGCTGAAGGAGAATATTGAGCAATATATAAATGACGGGATGAATGCCTGTGTCTATAAACCGATCAACTGGTCAGAACTGGTGCTCACCATCAATCGGGTGCTGAATGAAGAAATTCATGTGCTTAAGTCAGAGGTTGAATTATAAAATTGAAATATTGATCTTAAGGGTGAAAAGCCCTCTAATGCAGAAATTCTGAATGTGAACGAAAAAAATAATCCTCCATGCGTCAGGTTGACATGGCCTTTCTGGCTCTTATTTTATGAGGCTAATTTACAGTTTTTGCAGATGAGCAAGGGGCGCTGTCCAATCTGGGTGAATTCAAAAGGTCGGCTGAATGACGACAAGCTTGTTCTCTTACCTGTTTTACCTATGTTGTAAAAGATGAAACCTTCTCAGATGCATCCTTGCGCGACCTTATGAAAAGCGGAAGGTAAGGAGAGGTTTTGGGGGCGCAGTTACCCCCTGTTGTCTTAATCCAGCTTGCTTTGAACAGCGCTGACTTTATCTTCCAGACTTTGTTCCTTGTCCGTCCGTGTCGCCATTTTGATGATGGAACTGACCCGGGGTGCCCCCATCTTGTGGACTTCTTCGTGGCATTCCTTAACGGCTGCCATCACGTCTTCCCATTCACCTTCAATATTGGTGCCATAGGCATGAAGATTGTATTTAAGCTTGTGGGCATCCAGAATTTTCTGACAGGCGGCAACGTAAGGCGACAGAGATCCTGCGACCTGGGGGACCACGCTTAAATCCATCAAAATTTTCATAATGTGAGTTTCCTTTATTGATTGCTGGCAGAGCCTACCATTATTTTGCGGGTCTTTGGAATATGTCACAATTTTTTAAACCTGTAGGCGGCAGATTTTTTTGTCATTTTTCATTATTCGGGCTAAGGTAGGGGAAGAACAAAGAAAAAGAAGGAAGACTGCACCATGGAACTCTCGTCTGCTGAATTGAAAGCTTTGCTCGCTGAGGCCGAAACCAAGATCACTGAGGAAATGGAGGCAAACCGTTCCCTTTCTGAGGAAAACGAACATCTGAATACGGCCCTGAATGATCTGATGGCAGCTCAAATGGAAGAGGCTGAACAAATCGTTCAACTGACCGAGAAATGCTGGGAGCTTGAAAAAGCCCTGGAAGATGCCTTGCAGGAGAAAGCACAGGTGATTGACCTGGTTCAGGGGATGAGTGCGGGCTTGACCGACTTGAAGGCCAAGGCAGATCAGGCCATCGCGCGCGCCAAAACAGAGACCAGCCGGGTCAACCTGGCCTCTGAACTTCAGAACCTGGCAACAGATACGATCAATTCTGACCTTGATAAATATTTGGATAAATTGGCCGAACCTGTTCAGACAGGTCGAGAGTAAAAGCTTATTTCGCAGGCTCGGTTGCGGGAAGCGGTGGTTTTGACGTCTTGGTGAACATGATGATGTTCCCTGTGATGGCAAGACCGATCCCGAGCACAGCATTAAAGGTCCACTGATAACCTTCCACAAAGGTGGAAATGGTCAGTGCTACGATGGGAAAGAGGATGGTGACGTAAGCGGCTTGTGCAGACCCTACTCTTGAAAGCAGCAAGAGATACGCGGAAAAACCCAGAACAGACCCCACAATGGCCAGGTAGAACATGGCGAGCCAATAGGTTGGTGCGGCAGGGATGACGATGGGATATTGGGCAACCTGAATGATGATCATCAGGATAATCGCGCCCAGACACATCCCCCAGGCGTTTGCGGTGATGGGGGAAACCTCTTTGGTATTGAGGTGACGCGAAACCATATTCCCAAACGAGAAAAACAGCGTGCCAAGACTGGCGAAACCGATACCCAAGAGATTGTCAGCGTTCTCGCTTTTAAAGATATCGGGTCCGAACAAACAAATTAAACCTGTCAGCCCTACAACGCAGGCAAAGATGGTTTTAGGGGTAATGCGTTCCCTAAAGAAAATGCGGGCGTTTATGGCGTTAAACAGAACGGATAGAGAGAAAATAACCGCGATGAGGCCGGACGTAATATAAGCCGCTGACAGATAAAAGCAGATGAAGTTCAGGCTGAAGAGACAGACTGCCTGAAGTAATATCCAGGGCCAGTGCCCGCGTCTGGGGATGACGAGTTTTTTAAGCAGGACAAGGGCGAGGATGAAGATGACGCCAGCCGTTGCGAAACGGTAAAAGACAGACACGACCACAGGCACATCACCGATCTGCAGCGCAATGGCAATCCAGCTGGTCCCCCAAATGAGAACGGTTGCGGCGAATAGAAAATAAGTCATGGTCGATCTGTGCCTTTCGCTTTTTGTTTGTATGGTTCACAAAGGCTAGCACGCCACTTTGGAGGTTGTTTTGCACAATCTTGCGGTCATTGAACGCTTCTGGTGCACAAGATGATGACCTGCCTCTCGGATGTGATATGATGACGTTATGAATAAAGCTGTGAAAAAATCTGTTGGCACCCACCTGGAGACCCAGTCCAATGCGAAAATGCTGTCGCATGTGAAAGTGGGGGGCGATTGTGCGCTTACCATCTGGACCAATGACAGTGGGCAGGTGTCTTATGACCGTACAGAAGGACATACGTTCAGTTTCTATCTGAATGGTGGGCAAGGGGTGTCAAGACTGGATCACGGCAAGGTTCAGGGCTGGCCCGGGTCCATTTGTGTCTTTCCACAGGGGCATTCCTCCAGCTGGGAAATCAACGAGCGCTTTGAATTCCTGCACGTTTATTTATCCGATCAGGAACTGCGCCGACAATTTGCGCAGACTTTTGATAAAGACGCCCGCCTTCTGGACGTGCGCGAACATACCTTCATCAATTCAGACCAGTTGAAACAAGCGTTTGTCCAGTTGCAGAATGCTGCCTTTGATGAAGACCCGATGTATGCCGAAGAAGGGGTGACATCCCTTTTGTGTGAGGCCATGGCATCTGACGTTCTGGGGGAATTTAGACGTCCCTCTCTGACAGGTGGTTTGTCGCCTAAAAACTTGAAGATTGTGAAAGACTATGTGATGGCGAACCTGGATCGTCCCATCACTCTGAGGGAACTGGCTGCCCTGGTGAATTTAAGCGAGTATCACTTCCAGCGTAATTTCAAGGCACAATGCGGTGTTTCCCCTCATGTGTGGATGACTCATCTGCGTATTGACCATTCAAAGCATTTGATGGGGCAGAAACAAAGCCTCGCAGATATCAGCAGTGCCTGTGCCTTTTCCAGCCAAAGTCATTTTTCCCGAACGTTTAAAAGCTATACCGGGATGACGCCGGGGGCATATCTGAAAAATCTACACGCTTGATTTAAAATAGATCAATGATAAAAGATGCGTGGATTTTATTGCTCAGTGGTTGAAACAACTAAATGAAATATTCTTCGTGAAGTGTTAGACTGCTTTGGGCGAAAATAAAAAGCGGTATAAGCCATGGCGGAAAAATCGACCTTACTAAATGATACGCTATATTTCATCAGCCAGAAGGGATGGCTGAAAGAAAAGGCTGACTTCTTTGTTGAACTGGCAAAGCATCTGGCTGACAAGCTGGATGTCAAATATGCCTTTATTGACAGGTTGGTTGAAGGTCGCCCGGACAGTGTGGAAACGCTGGCCCTTTATGCTCATGGGGAAATTATTCAGAATATTGAATATAGTCTGGCGGGCACACCTTGCGAAAATGTCATCGGCAAAGACATCTGTTGTTATACTTCTGGTGTGCAGGCGCTGTTTCCCGAAGATGACCTGCTGGTGGATATGAAGGCGGATAGCTATGGCGGCATTCCACTGTGGGATTCCAAAGGGGCACCCGTGGGGTTGATCGGTGTGATTGATGACAAACCTTTCAAGGACCCGGACATTGTGCAGTCTCTTCTTCAGATCGTTTCCATGCGGGCCTCTGCCGAGATTGAAAGCCAGATTGCGATGGCAGAGATTGTCCGGCGGGAAAATCAGTTGGAACAGTTGAACGCAACGCTGGAACAACGGGTGGAAGAACGCACACGAGAATTGGAACTTGCCAAGGATATGGCCGATAAAGCCAATCAGATTAAATCGGATTTTCTGTCGTCCATGAGCCATGAACTGCGCACGCCCTTAAATGCCATCATCGGGTTTTCGGAATTGATGAATGGGAACGTCAAGCAACAGCTGGCGGAAAAACATCAACAATATGTTGGTCATATTCATGCAGCAGGCAAACATTTGCTGGACCTGATTAACGAAGTTCTGGATATAGCGAAGGTCGAGTCGGGCAAATCGGAACTTTTGATTCAGGCCGTTGACCTTAACCGGGTCGTCAACGATTGCATTGAATTATCGACGCCTTCTGCAGGTGCGCAAAATATCTCTATTGTTTGGGAAAGGGGGCAGGAAAAGCTCTATGCCTTAACGGACGAAACCCGCTTTAAGCAGGTTCTCCTCAATTTGATTTCTAATGCGATCAAATACAATGTGCCACATGGTGTGGTGACGATTGCGGTTGAAAAGACGGATGCAAAAAAGATATGGGTTTCTGTTAGTGATACCGGGATCGGCATCCCAGAAGAATTTCATGGCCGGGTGTTTAAGGCCTTTGATCGACTGGATACCGGGCGTATGCCGAATATTACCGGGACGGGTGTTGGGCTGACCGTTTCGAAGGAACTTGTAGAAACTTTGGCAGGCGAGATCGGTTTTTCAAGTGTGGCAGATGAAGGCAGTGTCTTCTGGTTTACCCAGCCTGATCTGACCGGATTTGAATGGAATGATGCTTTTTTGGTGCAGGTTGATGCGATTGACGATGATCACAAGGTCCTTATGGGCCTGTTGAACCGGGCCAGTAATACAAAGTTGAACGATGAAGAAGTAGATCAGGTGCTGGTCGAACTGATCGATTACACCAAGTTCCATTTTACCCGCGAAGAAGCCATCATGGCAGCCTGTGATTATCCGAAACGCGAAGGCCATGCGGGGGAACATAGAAGGATTGAAGGTAAGCTGCGCGACCTTTTGTCAAAATGGCAGTCAGACCATTCAAAGGAAACCAAAGAAGTCCTGACCGACTTTTTACGGTCCTGGCTGGTTGAACATATTTTGACGACAGATACCAAGATTACACCGTTCATTGACGGCAAAGAAGGTTTGGTTGCTGAGGCCGTTTCGGGTAAATCTTGATAACAACCAAGAACTGATCACACCGGATCAGCGACCCAGTTTAAGGCCGCTGAATTTTGGTGTCGTGGATTTTTTCCATTTCTTCATACAGGCCATTTTGTGTCATTTCTTTAAGCGCCTTGGCGAAGTCACGGGTCAGTTGTTCTTTGCGCGGGTGGCCTTTTGCAATCAGGGGCGACTGCAGATTGGCTTTCAGTGGAGGTTGCAGAGCGCGCACTTTTTTGCCCTTTGTCGATTCAATGGATTTCATTTGCTCGTAAAGGCTGACAGGGTCGCTGATGATGGCATCAAACCGTCCGCCAAAAAGCATGGGGGGAAGTTTAGACAGAAGAGCAACGGCTTGGACTTTAATGTCATCATGGTCTTTTAAAATTTCTTCCAGCCCGCCTGCTTCGCGGACTATGCCAACTTTTTTACCGTAGAAGGATTTGATCTCCCCGGATGTATAGGCGGAGTCTTCCGGGACAATAAAGTTGATCGTATCCAGGAAAATTACGTCCATATAATCGAAAAAGGGATCAAAGTTTTCCCCGCGCCAGGCAGACGCAACCAGGTCAAACTTTTGCTTTTTGGCTTCTTCCACACAACGTGGCCAGGGCACAATATATGTTTCGGTTTTATAGCCTGCATGTTCAAAAACGCGGGAGACAAAATCCGGAACCAGTCCTTTGCCCGGCAGATGTTCACCGCCAAGTTTACCCCAAGTGGTGCCACACATGGTGATCACGCCTTTATCTGCTGCCAGTGTCTGAGTCGCAAGCCCTGTAAAAACACAAGCCATGAGCATCGTTTTAAATGTTGTGCGTTTATCCATGGTTTGGCCCCCTTTTTATCTTTAAATATATGCCGTTATTGTAAAAAACTTTTTGCTTTCATTCGCATCTTCAAAGGAAAAATCAAATCCCTTTCTGGCGCGCCTTGCAATCTCGATCATGCCGACGCCTGCGCCCTTGCTATATTCCGGCGTTTCGTTTCTGAGCTTTTCTTTGAACAGGGCTTTTAATTCTGCCGCATCCAGTTTGCGAATTTCGTTGAGATTATTTTCCAGACGGGAAGCATGTTCATTGCAAATCAGGTTGCCACAAGCGATGAATTTGTGGCCGTCCTTTTCCCCGATGGACAGAGCGCCATATCTTAAATCAATGGTGATAGGGTCTACATCCTGGGCCTGGTTTTTGGCGGAATAGCGCACCACATTCTGCGACATCTCGATAAAGATCGAAAAGAGATCACGACTGGTTTTTTTGTCCATTTCTTCCAGTTCGAATTTTTTCTTCAAGGTCTGCCCGACACCCAGAATCATTTCTTCTGACATAAAGCCTGTGAAGCAGAAGTTCACACCGTCTTGTAGCATTTCGTCATGTAATGATTTTAAGCTGAGCATGGGGGCCTCATCTTTTAGGTCTGAACGATTTTGAAATTGGCATTTTCCATATCTTCGCCGTATTCTTCGCCAATCTCTTCCATACCATCGTCATCTTCTGCGACACTCCAGATAATATTGACGGGCTTTTCTTCGGCGATTTCATCCAAGAGCAGCAGGAAATGCATGATGCGTCGCGCCGATGATGAATTGAAATAGATGAAGCTGAGGTTGACGTTGATTTCCGCTGCCTGAATACCTGAAATGTTCTCCTTCAGCTTATTTTCTGCCTGTTGCAGGATATCAGATGCTTCTTCTGAATAGGACTCGCCAGAAATGATAATTTCCCCGGTCAAAAAATTCATATCGACCAGTGGTGTGGAGTCAGTGCCTGGTATTTTGAAACCTTCCATTCTTCCCTCTGTTTTTCTTTATTTCTGGACCTTGAAGCCGATCAGGGAAACGTCGTCTCTGCGCACTTCGTGCCCCTGATAAACGGATAGTTCTTTTAAGAGCATACCTGATTGTTCGGCGATTGGAAATTGAGATATCTCGCTTAGAAGTTTCTGAAACCGTTTGCGGCCAAACATCATGCGTCTGGGCCCCCCCACCTGGTCAACAAAGCCATCGGTTGTCATGTAATAGGTGGTGTTCTGTTCGGGTTCAAAAATGTGCTCGATATAGGTCTGGTTTTCCGGGATTTCAGGATAACCGACCCCTTTGCGCGTTGCTTTGATCCGTTTGACTTGCCCGTCGCTGACGCAATAAAGATCAACTCGTGCACCGACAAAATGCATCTTCTGTTTTTTGTCGGTGATGTAGATCAAGCCCAGTTCAATACCATCATCGGTCTGGGTTTCACCCGTGTCCTGGCCCAGTGATTTACGCATCAGTTTATTGAGGGTCTGCATCAGTTTTTCACATTCACCGGGCTGGGTTTCCAGTTCAGCACGTTCTAGCGCGCTGTTGAATACCTGTGTCATCAGCGCACCGGGCACGCCATGTCCTGTGCAATCCCCCAGTACGATCAAATGACCATCCCCCCAGAGACGGCACCAATAAAGGTCCCCGCCCACAATGTCGCGGGGTTCCCAGATGACAAAATGTTCCGAAACCGCCTGTTTCAAAATGGCATTTGATGGCAGCAGTGATTTCTGAATGCGACTAGCATATTTGATGCTGGCATGGATTTCGGCCGTTCGTTGATTGACCAGGTCTTTCAGGTGGTTCTGGTATCGTGAAATCTCATCACCGGATTGTAAAAGGCGCTGTTGCAGGCCGTTGTAAGCTTCAATCACGTGACCAAGTTCGTCTTTACTTTGCCAGTCCACCAGCACGGCTTGGCCCAATTGTCCGCTTTGTTTGTCAATGGCGTCACGCAACAGGGTCAAAGGCCGCCCGATAAAGAGCTTGTTGGCGATCAGTGCCGCACCGATCAGGGCAAATAATAACACCACCAGCACAATGGCAGTGACCTGCAGCTTTTCTTCCAGTTCCGACTGGATTTGTTGTCCGGTTCCGGTGACGACCAGAATGCCGACGGTGCGCCCTTCGGTTTGTTCAAAGTAGACAATGTCGCGGGTTAGGCGAAATTCTTTCTTTTCAGCAGGTTGATCATAGGGACCTTTGCTGAAATTTGGTGTGCCACCGACTTCGTCTAAAATGGCTACATCGCGTATATATGGCAGTTTGACGATCTGATCAAGGGCGGCCTTGAGACTGTCGTCATCATATTCCCAGACGAATTGGGCGAGCGTGGTACTTTGGACATTGATCAGGTTTTTCAGGTTGGACAGGAGCTCTTTTTCCTGTTCGCGGTAATGCATCACGGATTGAATTGCAAAGACAGCAACTTCAGCGATCATCACCAGAGGGATGAAGATGGCGAGGATTTTTATGGTGAGCGATTTGACGTGCATTTATTTTCCACCTTATCTCTGGTTGATGCTATTATATCCAAATAGATAAAGCTAATGCTATTTTTTGATTTGTGATTTCAAGGTGTTGGGGGCATATGAAAGTCAGAACAATCTTCCTTACCTGCTTGCTGGTTGCATCGGTTGTTTTTCCGCTGCATCAAGCCAAGGCAGGTGATGTCATTACCGTAGGTTTTAAAGCGGGCAAGGCACCTTATGTCATCCCCACCAAGCCCTTTCAAGATAGTGACTTTGATATGTCCAAAGACCTTGGCATCGAAGTTGAAATCGTCAAAGAAGTGTTCGCCCTGTCCGGCAAAACGGTGAAGCCCGTCTATATGAATTACAAGCGGATGGAGAGTGAGCTTTTGAACGGCAAGATCCAGATGGGGTCTAACCTTCATAAAGGGGTTGAAGGTGTCTTTTATGCGGATAATCATGTGCGTCTGTTTGATCATTTTGTCTATCCGTCAAATGGCAAGGTGAAGGTCCATTCCTTTGCGGACATGGTGGGCAAGCGTGTTCTCTCTTTCCAGAATGCGACCAAATTTTTGGGCGATGATTATCGTGCGGCGGTGAAAACAGCCAAATCCTATCGAGAGATCGATGATCAGGAAAAGCAGGTTAAAGCGATTGCGCAGGACCGCGCTGATGTTGTCTTGATGGATATTTCAATCTTTAAATATTTTGCCAAGAAACATGGGAATGCAGATCAGGCCTTTAACTTTTCCCCCATGTTTCCAAGCCCGTTTTTCTTCTCATCCGGTTTTTCTGATGAGGCATTGCGCAATGAATTTGCCGCAGGATTGCAAAAGCTGAAAGATAGCGGCAAGTATGATGAGATTTACAGCAAGTATACGGACTAAAGCGGTTTAATCGGGATCAGGTGAAGATGGCCGTTTTTGACGCCTGTCTGTGATGTGATCTGATCGGCAAGGGTTCGTACTTCGGATGTCTTGCCGCGCAGCACTGTGGCTTCAAAACAGTTGTTTTCATCCACATGCAGATGCATGGTGGCGGTCGGGATACTGTGATGATGATGCTGGGTCTCGATCAATTTTGACGATAACATCCGTTCTTTGTGATCATAGACGTAGCTGACGCAACCCAGGCATTCTTCATCCTGCGGTTCCAGTCGGTCTGAATGGGATAGAAGATGGCGAATGGCATCACGGAAACCTTCGGATCGGTTCGTGTAGCCTTTTTCCTGAATATAGTGATCGAACTTTTCTAGCAGATCGTCATCCAGTGAAATCGTGATTCTTTCCATCTTGTGCTCGCTTTTCAGATCAGGGTTATTTTAGTCAAAATTTATTTAAAGGGGCCAGCCTTGGATTGACAAGTGGATATTAGTATGATTTTTTATAAAAAAGTATGAACATCTAAGATCAGTGGTATGACGAATAAATTTTTGGCCCTTTTTGTTTTGGCAACTTTCCTGTTTACAACGCCAGCATTTGCTCATTTTGTGGAGCTGACGGCAGACAAAAACTTTCTGAATGTGGATAACGGAAAGACGGTTTCGTTGGAAATGACCTTTACCCATCCCTTTGAAGGCGGACCGCTTATGACCATGGTTCGCCCGCAGAATTTCGGCATGCTTCATCGCGGCAAAAAAGCGGACCTGACACAGGACCTGAAATCAGTAAGCGGGTTTGAAAATCTGAAATGGCAGATCAGCCAAAAGCTGAATCGCTTGGGCGATTATATTTTCTATGTGACCCCGAAACCCTATTTTGAACCTGTTGAGAATAAGTTCATCGTTCATTATACCAAAACGGTGATCAGCCACGGTAATGGCGATGGTTGGGATGATCTGGTTGGTTCGCCCGTTGAAATCCGTCCCCTTAGTAAACCTTATGGCCTTTGGACATATAACTTGTTTCGCGGTGTGGTCCTGCACAATGGCAAGCCTGTTCCTTATGCCGAAATCGAAGTGGAACATAAAAACGAACAGAAGATAGCTGCGCCCAATGACAGCTATGTCACGCAGGTGATCAAAGCAGATGGCAATGGTGTTTTTGCTTACAGCCTGCCAAAAGCAGGGTGGTGGGGTTTTGCTGCCCTGATCGACGATGGGGAGACTATGAAAGGCGCGGATGGTAAAGACTATGCGGTTGAAAAAGGCGCGCTGATCTGGGTGATGGCTGAGGATATGAAATAGGTGTTTCCGGCAGATTTATCTGAAGGAACTATGCGTTGTGATGGGCATGATGATGGAAAATTCACTGCCTTGACCGACATCGCTTTTCAAATTGATGGTGCCGCCCATATGTTCCACAATATGTTTGACAATGGAAAGCCCAACGCCCGTGCCTTGCACATTCTCTGAATGGTTTTTTGAACGGAAGAATTTCTCAAAAATCAGATCATGGTCTTCGATGGGGATGCCAGACCCGGTATCTTTGACGAAAATTTCGATTTCTGTGTCTGAATGGGCGCGACATCCAAAATCCACTGTGCCGCCCGGTTTGTTATATTTCACCGCATTTCCCAACAGATTGGAGAGCACCTGTCGAAATTTTGCCCGATCCACATAGATGGTACGGTCTGTTAGGGGATGGCCCTGCAACGTAATGTCTTTTTCTTCGGCTATAGGGGCGAAGAGTTCGTAGCATTCTTTAAAAATTTCGCGTGGCTGAATCTCTTCAAATGCATAGACCGTATGGCCGCTTTCAATGCGGGCAAGATCCAGCACGTCATTGACCAGTTCCAGCATATGGGCGCCTGCGATATTGATCTGTTTGACCTGTTTCAGTTCTTTCTGCGTCAAATTACCCGAACGATTGTTTTCCAATAGTTGGGAAAAACCAAGGATACTGTTCAACGGGGTTCTGAGTTCATGGCTCATGGACGATAGAAAATCAGATTTCGCCTTGCTGCCCATGGCGGCTTTTTCCATGGCCGATTGCAGCTCGGAAATATGCTTGGCTTCTGTCCGTCTGAGCTTTTGATAGAGGGCAAAGGCCAAGAGATAAAAGATAAGACTGACGAAAGAGGCAAAAAAAGACCTCAGATAGCTTTGGGTGGTGAAATGCTGTATTAGTTCGGGCTTTAACAATCCACTGACCAGCCATCGACTGCTATCAACTTTTTGTTCGTAAAGGATTTGATTGATAAGGTCTTCAGAAAGCCAGAAATCTTTGCCCAGTTTATCGCGTGCGCCGATGCTGAGTGCTTCGATCAGGTAGTTTGTATCGCTTCTGGAAATGATGACCGTATGACCTGATTTTTCATTTCGCCGGATAATCTCCGTCAGTTCGGAGGCGAGAAAACTGACGAAGAAAATACCTTTCTGCCCTTGGCTGTAATTCCATTGGGCCATCATATCATAATGATAATGGAAAGGTTGCGGGTGAATGTAGGGTTCATACGAAATTGGATGGGCGTGTTGCTGTAGATAATTTGCAAAGGTGCGCATATCGGCCTGGCATTGTTCCCCAATGATTTCACCAAACGGTTCCGGGGAATAATCGCCTTGTGGAGAGCGGATGGTAAATGCGTGAAAGCCCGGGATATATTGATCGATGCGCGCACGTACAGATTCGATCAGTTCATCGTCATCTGGATTGGCCAGAACTTTTTCAAACAGGACCGTGTTGTCTTTTGCAAAGGCGGAGACAAAATTGCGTCGATTTTCCAAAAGCTTTTCAATCTCTGAGGCAACCGTTCGCACTTCATCTTGCAAAAGCGTCTTTTGGGAACTGGAAAAAGTATTGATCTGCTCAAACGTGAACCACCAGATCAGACCGACCGAGATAATCAATACGGTCGCAAAGGCGATTAAAACTTTGTTGGAAACAGTGAGCATGATCGAGTTCCATAAACACAAAGGCAGGTTATATTGTCCCTATTTTCTAAAGATTTGTAAATAGCTACAAATTGCAGGAGACGAAAACCTTTATGATAGCTGATTGAAGGGCGTCATTTATGGTCCATCTGTCGGCTATGTATTTTTTGCGAATGTTGTTCCAAGGAAACCAGATCGAGCCAGGAGGTCAGGCTGAAGAGGTGATTTGGGGCTTGTGCAGATGATGCTATAAAAAGGTCATGAGGGGGATTTTGTTGCCAACGGATATGATGATGAAGGCATTGCGCTGGCGCACGATTGACGAGTTTTGCCCACCATATATCCCTTCTAGCCGACCCGCCGACTGTTGCCGATGCGGGGCGGTCTTTCATTGACATTCTTCTGGATTATAGGTCCAGCAGTTTCTGCGGGTTTTCGATATATTCACGATATTTGCGTACGACATCTGCTTTCAGGCGCATGGTGCGATCGCCATCTTTGCGATAGCCGTGATAGTAATTTGCCAGGCTGTTGTAACTGATAAAGGCATCATCAAACAGCCAGATTTCCATACAGCCTTTTTTATAGGCGGACGGGAGACGGTCGAGTGATTTGGGGATTTCTGTCGGAACAGGTCGCAGCGTGCCTTTTTCATCGGTCTGAATGAGAATGTTCAATTCTTCAACAGCCTGTTGAATTTGTTGTTTTTCATCTTCGCTTTGCACCGAATTCAGCATATCGGTTAAAAGCTGTTGCGAAACCTGGGGGCCGTATTTTTCGATTAAATGGCTGGCTTTAAGTTGATCTGCAGACATGGAAAAAACCTCATACTCACTAAGACATATAAGATATGCGTCAACTTGTAGGGTGGGTCAAGGTGCATCCTATCAACTATACGAAATAATTTTCAACCTATGGATCAGTCCTGATGATCAATATAGGTGGAGATTTCATTCAATGTATATTTACGGCGCAAATCTGCAAAATCCTGAGACGCCATTACCTGTTCCAGGGCCTTTTGGTAGGTTTGGATTTCGGTTTCATCGAAGTCTTTGCTAAAGGCGAAATAGAGATCAATTTGGCGCAAGGGGAAGACCTCTTCATAGTCACGCCCATCAATATTATTTTGCTTCATCAGATAGGATGTGGCCTGTAGGGGATAGGCCAGCAAATCAACGTGATCGTTGTGGATCTGATAAATGTTCTTTTGCGGGAATAAGTCGCGTTTCAGGTTTGCAAGCGGCATCCCCATTTTACGCAAAGCCTGTTCAGGGGCCGTGTTTTCGATGGTTGCTATTTTATAGGCTTTTAAATCATCAATGGAGCTGAACTTAAATTTCTTTTTCTTTTTCGCAATAACCCCAAGATTGACGGTCAGATAGGGACCGACCCATTTAAACAGCTTTTCACGTTTGGCATTACGCCCGATGGTGATGCCAACGCGCCGGGTTGCTTTTTGCAGTTCGGTATAAAGCCGGTTGAAGGTAACGGGCAGAATGTGGATCATACTTTCAGTTTTACTTACCTGCTGATGGACAAGCTGAAACAGGTCAGCCGACAAGCCCTGAACTTTGCCTTCTTCATCATGCATGGTGAAAGGCGGAACGCGATGTCCCATGACACGCATATCAGCTGCATAAGTTGCAGCGCCGATGATCATGGCGATCATAAAAACTATGAGAAAAGCTGACTTTTTCATATATACCCAAAACCCCAAGTTCTCGAAAGCATAGTCGCCCTGTGAGTTTGTCGCAAGGGGTAATTACATATAAGGGTATGTTGTTGTTATCGTGCATCTTCCAGTTTTAGGGTCGTGAAATAATGGAATTGGGAGTATAAAAAAGGCGACGTATAGACGTCGCCTCAAGGGGTGATACACTAGCGTGAAAAGCACGTTTATCCGAGCTGCCCCAACAACGTGGTCGCATCGGATACTTCAAACTTGCCGGGGGCTTCGACATTTAACTGTGTGACGACACCGTCATCCACCAACAAGGAGAACCGTTGCAAGCGAACGCCCATGCCGCGCTCTGTCAAATCCAGTTCCAACCCCAAGGCTTTGGCCCATTTGGCACTGCCATCACCCAAGAAACGGATTTTGCCAATGGCGTTTTGGTCACGACCCCAGGCCGCCATAACAAACCCGTCGTTGGTTGCGACACACCAGACTTCATCGACCCCTTTGGCTTTCAGCGCATCCAGGTTTTCAAGATAGCCGGGCACATGCTGGGCCGAACAGGTGGGGGTATAGGCACCGGGCAGGGCGAAGATGGCGATCTTCTTGCCTTTTGTGGCCGCGCTGACATTGACATTTTCAGGGCCGAGGGGGCAGGCGTCGCCAAATTCAGTTGATTCTGCAAGGATGCCGTCTGGCAGTTTGTCGCCAATTTTAAGGGTCATGAGTTTGCTCCGACTGATAAGAATAAGTCGAACCTATATAGGTTGGTGTCAAAGTCACGGCAATGGCGGGCGGGCAAGTTCTTCTGCCAGCAGGTCAAAAATCAGACGGATTTTCCGACTGGTATGGAGTTCGCGATGGGTGACCAGCCAGATGGGAAAGGTCATGGGGGTATGGTCTGTCAACACGCGCTGGACTTCCGGGCAAAGTTTGGCGACGTCCGTGGACATCAAACCAATGCCCAAACCTTTGCGCACCATCTCCCAGGCGAACAGGCTGTTGGCTGAGGTCAGTTTGAAATTGTCAGGCCCCAGGCTAAAGCCAAAGGACGTCAGAATTTTGATCAGCTCGTCAGATTTCCCAAACCCTACGAAATCAGCCTTGTTGACCGCATCAACGGTCTTGGGATAGCCAACTTTTTCAAGATAGTCAGGGCTTGCATAAAGACTGGCATCCGTTTCCCTGATCATTTTGGCAATCAAGTTGGGCTGGCTGGGACGACCATGGCGGATGGCAATGTCAGCTTCGCGTCTTTGTAAATCCTGAATATCATTTGAAATCACCATCTCGATGGTAATGCCGGGATAGAGCTTGCGGATTTTACGCATGGCGTTGGGCAACAGGAAGACGGCCAGAACATCGGTTGCTGTGATGCGTACGGTGCCCTCGACCGATTGAGATTGCCCGGATGCGGCAAGGGAGACCCGATTAGCTGCTTCCCCCATGGCTTGTACATGTTCTAGAAGTTCCATACCTGCTTCTGTCAGGCGCAGGTTTCGGCCCACCCGTTCAAAGAGCGTGACATTCAGATGGTCTTCCAGGCTGGCAACCTGACGACCGACGGTGGGCTGCGTCAGGTTTAATGCCTTGGCTGCTGCCGAAAAGGAGGCTTCTTCCGCACTGGCCAGAAAGGCGCGGACCTGGTTCCAGTCAAATGATATTGCCTTCCAATCCATGCATATATGTATAGCTTCTGTGTAAATTTAGGCAATTTATTTTTAAAAATGCATATGAGACAGTAAGGGAACAAATGCCCCCTATGGAGAAGAAACCTTGAAAAAGATCAGCCGCTTTTGGGATCGTCACGCCAAAGGCTATGCCAAAAGCCCGGTGGCCGATGAAGCCAGCTATCAGAAAAAACTTGAGCAAACTCGGGATTTCATGACAACTGATATGGAAGTTTTGGAAGTCGGCTGTGGTACCGGGTCAACCGCCATAACCCAATGCCCGAATGTGCGCCATATTCATGCGGTGGATGTGTCTGAAGGCATGCTGGAAATCGCCCAAGAAAAGACCAAGGCAGCGGGCATTGAGAATATATCCTATGAACAGGCCATGTTTGAAGAAATCGATGTGGGTGACAAGCGTTATGATATGGTCATGGCCCATAGTTTGATCCATCTGCTGGAAGATCGTGATGAGGCTTTGCGCCGGATCAAAAGTTTTCTGAAACCCGGTGGATTGTTTGTCAGTTCAACCGTGTGCATTCAGGGCAAGATGGCCTGGCTGCGTTTTATCATTCCCATCGCCAAGGTCTTTAGCCTCCTGCCGATGGTGAAATTTTTTAGTGTGGCCGATTATATCGCCAGTGTTGAACAAGCTGGATTTGAGATTGAGGTCCAATGGCAACCGCCTTCCGGACAATCGGTCTTTGTGATTGCCCGGAAGAAAGCGTGATCCGGATTTAGTCTTTTTTCTTCGGCTTTTTGCGTTTTATCGGGGCCATGCCGCCTGTATCCTTTTTGCCCTTTGGCTTATAGGATTTCTTCGGCTTGCCACGTGGTTTGTCACCATCCTTCTTGAAACCGTCACTGTTCTTGCGGTGCGGTTTGCGTGCCGGGCGGTCCCCGTCAAATGATTTACGGTTGCGTGGGCGACGTTTGGGGCCTGTGTCTTTGGAAAGATCGGGCATACCGTCCAGTCGATCAACCGTGACGGATTTTTCAATCTTGCGGGTTGGGCCGATAGCTTCCTGAAATTTTTCAACGGCACCGGGGGCCAGTTCCACGTAAGTGACTTCCTGCTGGATTTTGATCGCGCCGATATCAGATTTGGTGATATGGCCCGCGCGGCAAAGCATGGGAAGCAGCCAGCGGGGTTCGGCATTGTGTTTGCGACCCACGGACATGGAGAACCAGACGCCATCTTCAAAATCAACGCGCACGGCCTTTTCTTTGCGATCACGTTCTTTCGGTTCCGGGCGGTCCAGCAGTTCTTCCGGGGCGGGCAGTTTTTCGGTTTGCAGGCGGATCAGGCGGGCGGCGATCTGTTCAGGCGTGAATTTTTCCATCAGCTCGGTAACAAACGCCTGTTCGCTTTCCTGAATTTCTTCACTGAAAGCCGCATCGTTCAAGAAACGATCCCGGTCTTGTTTCAAGACCTCATCTGCTGACGGTGGCTTGGCCCAGTCAGCTTCGACTTTGGCATGTTGCAACAGACGTTCGGTTTTGCGGCGTTGGTTAAACGGCACCACAAGGGCACTGACACCTTTGCTGCCCGCACGGCCTGTACGGCCACTGCGGTGAAGAAGCGCTTCGCTGTTGCGCGGGATATCGGCATGGATCACCAGTTCCAGACCTGGCAGGTCGATACCACGCGCAGCCACGTCGGTTGCCACACAAACGCGGGCACGGCCGTCACGCATGGCCTGCAGGGCATGACTGCGTTCGTTCTGGCTGAGTTCCCCGGACAGGGCGACGACTGAAAAGCCACGGTTGGTCAGGCGGCTTGTCATATGGTTGACGGTGGCACGGGTCGCACAAAAGATAATGCTGTTTCTTGCATCATAATAACGCAGGATATTGATGATGGCATTTTCCCGGTCATTCGGTGCGCAAAGCAGGCTGCGATATTCAATATCCACATGCTGTTTCTGTTCTTCGCTTGTGGTGACCCGAACGGCATTGCGCTGATACCGTTTGGCAAGGTTGGCAATGCCACGACCCACGGTGGCGGAAAACATCAGGGTGCGGCGATCTTCCGGCGTTGTATCCAGAATACATTCCAGTTCTTCACGAAACCCTAGGTCCAGCATTTCATCGGCTTCATCCAGCACGACGGCTTTCAGTCCAGATGTATCGAAATAGCCGCGTTCAATATGGTCGCGCAGTCGCCCCGGTGTGCCGACCACGATATGGGCACCACGTTCCAGGTTCTTGCGTTCCGTGCGCATATCCATCCCACCTACGCAAGATGCGATCTTGGCACCGGTATATTCATAAAGCCATTCAAATTCCCGTTTCACCTGCAGGGCCAATTCACGGGTTGGTGCGATGATCAGGGCAAGCGGGGCTTGGGCCTGTGCGAACCGATCTGCCTCACCCAACAGGTTTGGCGCCAGGTTTAAACCAAAGGCAACGGTCTTGCCGGATCCTGTCTGGGCGGAAACCAAAGCATCGACATCTCGTAATTCAGGGGCCAGAACCGCTTGCTGGACAGGGGTCAGGGATGCATAGCCACGGTTTTCAAGGGCTTGCAGCAAGGTAGGCTTGAGGCCAGTAAGTTCGCTCATAAATGTCTTTCTGAAGGAGGGGTGTTAAAATAAGGAAGCCGCCAATCCAAAGGCAGGTTTGGCGGCATCATAGGGGAAATGTTTTTTATGGAAAGGCTTATTTCAAAGAAAGCTGAGCCGTTTTGGTATCTTGCTCTGTATAGAAAATATGTCGGCCGATCTTTGCGGTCCGTTTCAGACGGCTTGCCCAGTCCGGGTTGACGTAATCAGCATGGTACCATTTGGCTTCTTGCGTCGGGTCTTCATAGATGCCAGCCAGAAAAAGACGGGCAACCTGCTGGGCATTGCGCCAGGCGGTCAGCTCTTTCGGATCGTCTTTCTTGCCATCACACCACCAGGAGAACTGGCAGCGGTGCAGGCGCTGTTTGCTTTTGGACTGTTTGACCACATTGCAGATATTGTTTGGGAACTTCTCGTCTGCCACACGGTTCATGGTCACTCCGGCCACGGCCAATTGACCCGCCAGCGGTTCAGAACGGGCTTCCCAATAGATGTTAAGGGCCAGGCAACGTGTCTGTTCAGTCTCTACAATCAGGTTATGAGACATAAAGCTGTTGAATTCGCGCGCGAAGGCTTGCGCTGAAGGTTCAACGTAGGTGCTGGTTTTTTCTGCCGGTTCAACGGATTTAAAACCTGTTGTCCCAAAGAAGACAGCAAAACTGATAAACGTAATCGGGAGCAGGCGAGCCCACAAAGGGCGCACAGTCTGATTGCTCGAACTCATGTCATTATCCACATAATTGTTTCAAATTCAGGTCCGACAATATCTGGCGATTAATCCCTATAATCGCTTCTCATTAAAGTCATGGCTGAATAATCTTCGTCAGCCTGGGGGGTCGGACTTCAATGCGCATTTCTCAAGCGCGCGGTAGATATATGTAAAACTGCATATGAAGTCAACCCCCTTTTGTTGCAGCGCAATAAATGAAGGTTAAATTGCAATATTGTTGCCCAAATGAATTTTTGAACCTAATTTGTGAACAGCTTTTGCCTATTTCAGATTGGTTTCGAAATGACTTTTAAATACCAGCCGCCAGAAGGCCCCTTGGACGTCCTGTTTTGGGACGCGAATCTTATTGTTCTTAACAAACCCAGCGGATTGCTCTCGGTCCCGGGGCGCGCTGTTGATCATAAGGACTGCTTGCAATCGCGTGTGGAAGCAGAGTTTGGCACGGCACTGGTGGTGCATCGTCTGGACATGGATACTTCCGGTGTGATTGTGATGGCCTTTGATAAAGACACACTGCGCGATCTTTCAAAACAGTTCGAAAACAAAACAACCGCGAAGACCTACGTTTGTTTGGTCGCAGGCATCGTCGCAGAAGATAGTGGTATTGTTGATTTACCGTTACGATGTGACTGGCCCAATCGTCCCTTGCAGATGGTAGACCATAAACAGGGCAAAAAGGCTGAAACCCATTGGCGGGTGCTGGAACGGCATAAAGATCAAACGCGTCTGGAACTGACACCGATTACAGGGCGTTCGCATCAATTGCGGGTTCATTGTCTGTCTATGGGGCATCCCATCATTGGGGATCGTTTTTATGCCCCGGCGGATATTGTCAGCCAGAGTGAACGCCTGTGTCTACATGCCCAGTCTTTAAGCTTTACTCATTCGGTGAGCGGGGAAAGGATGACCATTACAGCGGATTGTAATTTCTAAAAGACTGGCAATAAAAAAGGCTGCAAAAAACTGCAGCCTTTCTTAATTATATTTAAATCAGACTTAGTTGGCAGCCGCATCAACCTTGTTAACCAGCTGATCTGTCTTATTCTTCAGCGCATCAATCAGGTCCTGAACCTTGCCACCATTCTGTTTGATGACAGAGGTGAATTCAGCACGTTGTGTCTGGCTCATGCTTACACCAGCGATCAGAACGTCAACGATTTTCAGCTCACCAGATTTGTTGGACTTCACACGCCAGTCAACCATAATGGGTTCACCTGCTTGCTCACGTTCAATCTGGGAACGTACAATTGCATCTTTGTCATTTTTGGTCAGAGACTGAACAACCGTCAGCTTGATGTCATCACCGGAGTAATCAGCGAAACGTTTGGAGTAAGTCACAATGATGAAGTCTTCAAAGAGGTCAAGATACTCTTCTTTTTCCTCTTTTGTCGCTTTGCGCCAGTAACGGCCCAAAACCCATTTGCCAATCGCGCGAACATCAAAACCTTCGTTCAGCAGTGTGCGAAACTCGATTTGTTGTGTTTCACTGTCTTTGGCATTTCTGAAGGAAGCCATAGCTTTATCAGACATGGTCTGAACGAACGTTTCAGCACGTTTGCCAAAATCACTGGCGTGCACTGTTGTGGAAGCGATTGCAATGCCAAGAGCTAACACTGCAATTGAAAAAAAGCGTCGGGTCATCATTGATCTTATTATTCCTTATCGCGCTTCTGTGAGTTCTTCATCACCAGGCGAAGGTGAATCGAAATCAAAAGACAGGTCAGGGGCCTTGGTCACTTTTGGGCCGTCCTGGTTTGCGATTTCAGCAGCGCGGCGCTGACGATAGAAACTGCGATAAGCGGCATACGGGTCAAGCGAGTTGTTACGCATGTCTTCAATCGCATCATAGTAATAAGCACGTGTGTCTACAGCTGTTGCAAGACCGCGTGACAGAGGAATGCCGCTTTGATCTGTGTTATTTGCCCAGATGTTAATCGGGTCAGTGAAATAGTCAACAACACGGCCAACGGCATCACGTGGGTTGCTGGCACCGAAAATCGGCAGCACAATATATGGACCTTCGCCCACCCCCCAGGTTGCCATTGTCTGGCCGAAGTCTTCACTGTGTTTTTTGAAACCCATTTCGGCAGCAGGATCACCAAAACCCAGAATGCCGACTGTAGTATTGATTGCAAAGCGCGCAGCAGTGTCGCCTGCGCGTTCGCCTTCGCCCTGAAGTACATCGTTTAACAGCACAATTGGCGTGCTCAGGTTAGAAAGCATGTTGTGGATGCCTTCCTGCAGGGGAGGTGGCATCAGGCCACGATAAAGTGTTGCTGCTGGACGCAGGAACCATGTATCGATCAGGTCGTTGAAACCAAAGACTGCACGGTTAACTCCCTCAAATGGGTCATTAACCTCATCAACGCTCTGTGGTTGACTTGCGCAACCAGCCAGAATCACACTAACAGCGGCGATTCCGCTAATATTTTTTAACCAACTTTTTTTCTTTACGGGCTTTTTCATCGTACACCGAAATTATTGTTGCTGTCCCATTCGTGTTGTTTATCAATGGGTTAAACGACTAGCCATTGATAAACAACATCCCCTCCAGAGGCACGCAAGATCATATGGATCTCCCATCCACACCAAAGTTCGATTATTGAATTACCATAGCGTAACCTAAAACACTAGTCCTCTAAAAGGTTAATAAAGGATCAATTTCTCGTGAGTGTCACATTTTTACCACAAATACGTTTTTAGACTTGCAATCATATAAAGATATCTTTATGTCTTGAATAAATTTTATCCAGTGAGGCGTATATGGACACTATCTTATCAGCTTTAAAGGCAATCGGGGAGCCAACGCGCATGCGTGTGATGGCTTTATGTGCGCAAGGCGATCTGACGGTATCTGAACTTGTCCATATTCTGGGGCAGAGTCAGCCCCGAGTCTCTCGTCATTTGAAGCTATTATGTGAAGCCGGATTATTGCAGCGCTTGCGCGAAGGCAGCTGGGTTTTTCATCGTTTGTCGGTAGAACCAGAAAATCTGGACATGGTCAATAAACTGGTTGGGATTATCCCTTATGATGATGAAGTGATCGTGCGCGACCGCCAGCGGCTGGAAGAAGTGAAACAGGATCGCGCTGAAAAAGCAGCGTCTTATTTTAACCAGAACGCCCAACGCTGGGAAGAAATCCGCGCCTTGCACGCTGATGACCACGAAGTTGAAAACGCACTCTTAAATGTGTTGGGCTCAAGCAAGGCAGAAGAATTCCTGGATATCGGGACGGGTACCGGGCGCTTGCTGGAATTGTTCTCCCCCCATATTCGTCAGGGCTGGGGTGTGGACCTGTCCACTGAAATGCTTGCCATCGCGCGTGCCAAGATCGAAGAAGGTGGGCTTGCCAATTGTGCGGTTCGTCAAGGTGACATGTATCAGGTGCCGTTTTCAGCAGATAGTTTCGATCTGGTGACCATCCATCAGGTGCTTCACTATACCGATGAACCTGCAACGGCCATTGGTGAAGCAGCACGCGTATTAAAGAGTGGAGGCAAATTGGCTGTTGTCGATTTTGCCCCCCATGAAGAAGAAAGCCTTCGTACCCAGTATCAGCATCGCCGATTGGGCTTTAGCGAAGGGGAAGTAACAAGAATTTGCCAGGACTGTGGACTGAACGTGACAAGCGTTCAGCACCTGCCTGGTACGCCATTGACGGTGACCGTTTGGGTCGCTGAGAAAGAATAAAACCTGGAGATATATTAAAGTGACTCTACAAGAAGAAAAACAAGCTGTTTTAAGCGGTCTTCCCGTTGCAGCGCCTTTGCCTAAAGACGTGAGTGTGTCGTTTGAATTTTTCCCGCCAAAAACGGAAAAGATGGAAGAAACCCTGTGGTCATCCCTAAAACGCCTGGAGCCACTGAACCCGAGCTTTGTCTCTGTAACCTATGGTGCCGGCGGGACAACGCGTGAACGCACGCACAACACGGTTGTTGATATTCAAAAAGAAACAACCATGTCTGCTGCGGCTCATTTAACATGTGTGGGTTCCAGCAAGGCAGAGATTGACGAGATCGCGGACCGTTACTGGGAAGAAGGCATCCGTCATATCGTTGCTTTACGTGGCGACCCTGAAGAGGGGTATTCTGAATATAAGCCACATCCGGAAGGCTATGCCTATGCGGTTGATCTGGTCGAAGGTCTGAAAAAGCGTCATGACTTTGAAATCAGCGTGGCGGGTTATCCTGAAACCCACCCGGATGCGCCAAGTGCTCAGTTTGATATCGACTATCTGAAAAAGAAAGTTGATGCAGGGGCGAACCGCGTGATCACGCAGTATTTCTTTGAAGCCGAAACCTTCCTGCGCTATCGCGACAAGGCAGCTGCTGCTGGCGTGACCGTGCCGATCGTGCCGGGCATTCTGCCTGTAACCAATTTCAAGCAGGTTTTGAAATTCTCTGATGCCTGTAACACGAATGTTCCCGCCTGGATGGCAGACCTGTTTAATGGTCTGGATGACGAACCGGAAACCCGCAAACTGGTTGCGGCCACCGTGGCGTCTGAACTGTGCCGTGTGTTGCATGCCAATGGGGTCAATGACTTCCACTTCTATACGCTTAACCGTGCAGACCTTACTTATGCGTTCTGCCACATTCTTGGTGTTCGCCCGAAAGGAAACCAATCATGACAACCCGTGAAGAACGTCTGGCTTACTTAGAAGCCGAATCCAAAAAACGTATCATCATTTTGGATGGTGCCATGGGGACGATGATTCAGCGTTATAACCTGGAAGAATCCGATTATCGCGGTGATCGTTTTGCTGACTGGCAGCTGGATGTGAAAGGCAACAACGATCTGTTGTCCATCACCAAGCCGGAAGTGATTAAAGAGATCCATAAGGAATATCTGGAAGCAGGCGCAGACATTCTGGGCACCAACACTTTTTCATCTACCACAATCGCGCAAGCTGATTACGAGATGGAAGAACTGGCCTATGAAATGAACGTTGAAAGTGCGCGCATTGCCCGTGAAGTGGCTGATGAGATGACGGCCAAGACACCGGATCGTCCGCGTCTTGTGGCAGGGGCCATGGGCCCGACCAACCGGACTTGTTCTATCAGTCCTGATGTGAATGACCCGGGTTTTCGTAACGTTTCCTTTGATGACTTGCGCATCGCTTATAAAGCAGCGGCCAAAGGTCTGCTGGAAGGCGGATCAGACATTCTGATCGTGGAAACCATCTTTGATACGCTGAACGCCAAGGCAGCTTTGTTTGCGATTGAAGAACTGTTTGATGAACAGGGCTTTTCTGTGCCGATCATGATTTCAGGGACGCTGACCGATGCCTCTGGTCGGACACTTTCCGGTCAAACGGCTGAAGCTTTCTGGAATTCCGTTCGTCACGTAAAACCATTTTCTGTTGGTCTGAACTGCGCGTTGGGTGCTGACCTGATGCGTCCGCACATTGCGGCACTTTCCGGTGTGGCTGAAGTACGTGTCTCAACCTATCCAAACGCTGGTCTGCCAAACGAAATGGGCGGTTATGACGAAACGCCTGAAGATATGGGCGCGGCTTTACGAGAATGGGCGGAAAGTGGCCTGATCAATATCGTTGGCGGTTGCTGTGGTACGTCCCCTGCGCATATCAAAATCATTGCTGATAGCGTGTCTGATGTAACCCCACGTAACGTACCGGAACTGGATGTGCAGATGCGCCTGTCCGGTCTTGAGCCCTTTAATGTAGCTTCATGATTCCTGTCATTCCCGCGAAAGCGGGAACCTAGGGAAACAGTAAAACTGGGTCCCCGCTTTCGCGGGGATGACAATTGGAAAAGAGATTTAAAGTTATGACGACTCAACAAGCGACTTTTATTAATATCGGCGAGCGCACAAACGTTGCGGGTTCAGCCAAATTTAAACGCCTGATCGCCAATGAAGAATATGACGAAGCCTTAAGCGTTGCCCTGCAACAGGTAGAAAATGGCGCCAACATTATCGATATCAACATGGATGATGCCATGATCGATAGTGAGAAAGCTATGGTGCGTTTCTTGAATTTGATTGCGGCAGAACCGGATATTGCCCGCGTTCCTGTAATGATCGACTCATCCAAATGGTCGGTGATCGAGGCGGGTCTGCAATGTGTGCAGGGTAAGGCGGTTGTGAACTCCATTTCCCTGAAAGAGGGTAAAGAAGAGTTTGTGGAGCATGCCAAGAAAATCAAACGTTATGGCGCAGCTGTTGTCGTCATGGCCTTTGATGAAAAAGGTCAGGCTGATACCAAAGATCGCAAGGTCGAGATTTGTAAGAATTCTTATGACATTTTGGTCAATGAAGTGGGTTTCCCGCCGGAAGACATCATTTTTGACCCGAACATCTTTGCTGTAGCAACCGGGATTGAAGAACATAACAACTATGCGGTAGATTTCATCGAAGCCGCGCGCATCATCCGTGATGAATGTCCGCACTGTCATATTTCTGGCGGCCTGTCGAACGTTTCCTTCTCGTTCCGGGGCAACAACCCTGTGCGTGAAGCCATGCACTCTGTTTTCCTTTATCACGCCATTCAGGCAGGGATGGACATGGGCATCGTAAACCCGGCCCAGCTGGAAGTTTATGATGAAATCCCGGCGGAATTGCGAGAACGCGTAGAAGACGTGATCCTGAACCGTCGCGATGATGCAACCGACCGTTTGCTGGAAGTCGCCGATGAATATAAAGGCAAGGGTGGGTCCAAAGCAGCTGCAACTGATTTGTCCTGGCGTGAAAAGCCGGTGGCAGAACGTCTGTCCTTTGCGTTGGTGAAAGGGATCGACCAGTTTATTACCGAAGATACCGAAGAAGCCCGCCAGCAGTTTGATGAACCGATCGAGGTGATCGAAGGTCCGCTGATGGACGGAATGAACGTGGTGGGTGACCTGTTTGGCGCGGGTAAAATGTTCCTGCCGCAGGTTGTGAAATCTGCCCGTGTGATGAAAAAGGCCGTGGCTTACCTGATGCCCTTTATCGAAGAAGGTAAAGAAGCCGGTTCCGAAAGCGCTGGTAAAGTGCTGATGGCAACCGTTAAAGGCGACGTGCATGATATCGGTAAGAATATCGTGAGCGTTGTTCTGCAATGTAATAACTTCGAAGTCATCGATATGGGCGTTATGGTCCCGACCCAGGATATCCTGGATGCGGCCAATGAAAATAACGTGGATATCATCGGTCTGTCAGGACTGATCACACCGTCCCTGGAAGAAATGGTCAATGTCGCCAAGGAAATGAAACGCCTTGAAATGGACATTCCATTGCTGGTCGGTGGGGCGACAACGTCCAAGGTTCACACAGCTGTGAAAATCGATCCGAACTATCAACATCCGACCATTCACGTGCTGGATGCTTCACGTGCGGTTGGGGTCTGTTCAAACCTGCTGTCCAAGACCAAACGTCCGGCCTTTGAAGCAGAAATCGCAGCGGACTATCAAAAGGTCCGTGAAGCACGCGCGAAAAAGCAGAACAAGGGCAACACCATGACCATCGCAGAAGCCCGTGCGGCCAAACAGCCGATCGACTGGGATGGGTTCAAGGCGGTGAAACCTGCGTTCTTAGGGACCAAGACATTCGATAACTATCCACTGGAAGACCTGGTGGATCGGATCGATTGGACACCTTTCTTCCGTACATGGGAATTGGCGGGGACCTACCCGAAAATCCTGAATGATGAGGTTGTGGGTGAAACGGCAACCAACCTGTTCAAGGATGCCAAAGAGATGCTGAACGATATCATTACTGAAAAATGGCTGACAGCCAAGGCCGTCATCGGCTTCTGGCCAGCCAATGCCACAGATGATGACAGCATCCGCCTGTTCAAGGATGAAGATCGCAAAGAAGATCTTGCGGCTTTCCACATGGTGCGCCAGCAAATCCCGAAAGCTGAAGGCCGTTATGACAACTGTCTGGCCGATTATGTCGCACCATCTGGTGAAGACTATATGGGCGGCTTTGCGGTTACAACGGGTCATGGCATTGACGTTAAGCTGGAAGAGTTTGAAGCTGCACACGATGATTATCGCTCCATTCTGCTGAAAGCCTTGGCGGACCGTCTGGCGGAAGCTTTTGCGGAACATATGCATGAACGTGTGCGCAAGGAATTCTGGGGCTATGCATCTGATGAAAATCTGGATAATGAAGCCTTGATCAAAGAACAGTATCAAGGCATCCGCCCGGCCCCGGGCTATCCGGCATGTCCCGAACATTCAGAAAAAGAAACACTGTTTGATCTGCTGGATGCGACAAATCAGGCGGGGATTGAGCTTACCCACGGTTATGCTATGACCCCGACCGCTGCGGTCAGTGGCTTCTATTTCTCACATCCGGAAGCGAAATATTTCGGTGTGGGACGCGTGGAAAAAGACCAGGTAGAAGATTACGCTCGTCGTAAATCCATCAGTGTGGCAGAAGCTGAAAAACTTCTGTCGCCTGTCCTGGGATATGATGCTTAAATCTCTGGCCTTTATATTTTTCTTCAAGGAAAGGGCTCCTCGTCAGGGGAGCCCTTTTTGTATGACAACCCATCACCATGGTTTAAATTTTGACTCACCATAAACTCTATGAGAGTATTTTTCTCTTGAGGGTAGGTGTTATATCTTTAAGTTGATTTAAAGAAGAGGGTCATCAGATGAATGGAAAAATGAGAAGGGTCACATGCATTCTGGGTGCGTTTGCTGTGGTGGTGGCGTTGAGTGCGTGTAGCTCGACTAAAGACTATTCGGACACGGTCAAAGGGTTAAAGAGTGCATTCGATAGTTCATATCAATCATTTGAACGTATCGAAGAGCAGGTGCGCGCTGGCAGCAACAGGGAACTTGCAGAAACGATTGTTGATCGGAAGTTGACCGTTGCGGCTGTTCGCAAAACGTGTCGCCTGAGAAGTGATCGTTGTAAGTTGACTGTTTCCGGTGGAAACCTTGCAGGCATTCCGACAAGTTTACCCATTAAACACACGCTGGGCAACAGCACCAAGGCGATGAACTCACTGAAGAAATATGTGAGTTTGCTTCAAAAAATCGCGACAGTAGATTCAGCGGGGCAAATTGAAAAACATACAAATGATGCGTTTGCCAGTATCAAAAATATCAATGCAGATTTCTCCAAGATCAAGGCTCTTAAGACAAAGGTAGATATCGCCTCTGCATATGCGAAACCTGTTCAGGATCTGGTCAATTGGATTGTTGCTGAATATGTTAAGAAAGTGAAGCATGACGCGTTGGCAAAAGTAACGGCGAAGGCACAGCCAACAATCAAAGAAATCGGTGTGATACTTCAAGGAATTGAAAATACGGCAGTTTATGATGCAAAAGTCGAAGCTGAGAAGCTCTTCAAGAAAGCGCAAGATGATTATGATGATGCCGAAAACCGTGGCGTCACGGCTGATGATGTCGATGCTTTCGTCAAAGCCAGTATAAAATTTGATGCAGCTTTAAGTGTGAAAGAAGTGACATCATTCAAGGCCTTTGTGGATGCACATACCAAACTTAAAGAACTTCTGAACAATGAAGGTGAAGTCAAGTTCTCTGACGTCTGGAAGTCGATTAAGGAGATGAAGGACAAAGCTGAAGAATTCAAGAAACTGATTGAAGCTTTTAAAAGCAATTAAGACTGGGAGAGTGAGATATGCCAACAGCTGAAGAAATTGAAAAAACGTTTGAACAGGCACGAGATGCTCTGGAAGACCTGGATGAAGCACTCTTTGACGAGAGACTGGACATCAAACATGCCTCGACACTTGAAAATCGCACAGATGTACAGAAGAAAAGGCTGAAAGAGATCAGTGAACAACGCAAGCTTCTGAGCGAAGCAAAATCTGACCTGTCCCTTAAGACATTCCGCGCATTTGACAATGTCAGTAATCTTCCCGGGTTAATTGAGGAACTTGAAGAGAACAGCAAGCAAATCAAAAAGGATCTGGCTGGTTTGACTGAAAAAGTCGAATATGCGGAAAAAATCGCCAAGGTGCTGAAAGGTATTGCGAAGGCTGTGTCAGCGGTAACGTCCTTGGTGACGTGATTGATCCGAAAGTTTAATGAGATTTAGGGAGAGACCGCTGGGCCTCTCCCTCTTTTTCTGGCTGGTATCTTCAGATTAAGGCTGACATCCACAAACAGACATCTCATCCCAGACGGTGGTGGTCCAGTTGCCGTTCCATGTCAGGTTATAGCCGCCGCAGGTTTTGTTACAAGCTGCTGGGGCTTGTGCATTACTGCTGATCGGGCCAGCCTGAATATCGACCGCTTTGCCCTGTCCTGTTTGAATGTCAAAGAAGATGTGGCTGAGATTGCCGGAAGTGATGTTGTTGTTCGCCTTGGCACTCGTTCCCATATAGTTGTGACAACCGAAGCAGTTGGAGATGAATTTGGCGTTTAAATCCACATTCTGATAGGTGGTTTCTGCAATGGGGTTTGCCAGACGCAGTGAGCCGCGCTGGTTGCCAATGTCGGAATTTTGTGTTGTATCACTGACCCAGAGGGCGCCCAGGATGAAATAGTCTTTCAGTTTTTGCATGCCAGGACCAGCCTTGGCGAGCAGGGCCTTGACCTGTTGGTTTGTGGTATCAATGTCTGCATTGTTCTCATCCGCATTTGGATCACCCGCAGCCGTTCCATTTGGATACTGACGACAGATTTCACTGGGGATAATCGGGTTTTTGTTTTTGTCCATTGTCTCGTTAAATGGACAGGCTGACGTCAGAGACTTGAACCCGCCAGGCAGCGTTTTGGCGCATGTCTGGCTGGTGAATGACCAGGCTTTGTCTGTTGTTTCTGAACAGTTCGGCGCGTTGTTGTCATGCTCAAACGATGCCCAGACGAATTCGGGATGATCTTTGGTGGCAATGGCAATATGCATGCCGATCAACCCCAAAGTCTTGCCTTTCAGCTCCCCGCTTGTTGGTGTCTGTGTCAGGAAGCTGCCGGATGCGATTTCATCCTTGGTCAGCGTCTTCCAGCCGAACTTCAGCTCTGTTGTGCCAGCTGGGAAATTGCTAATTCCTTGTTTTGCCTGTTCAACGGCAGAGCCAGACAAGTTACACATGGCACGGTTGAAACGCATATCATAATGAACGATTTGTTTTTGTTGATCATAGATGGTACCGCCACCGCCAGCTTGTTCTGTGGTGAAGTGGTGTTTGTCCAGAGATGAGCGAAATGTCTGATTATCGACGATATTGTCGCAGGAATTGGCGGGTGATCCATCGGCCTTGAATTCCACCAGCGGATAGTTGGCGTCAACCTGGAACTGGCGAATATCACTATTTTTTGCGACAGGCGACATCAGATAGAGATAGGCCTGCCAGGAAAATTGATAGAAATCACAGAAATTGGAGCTTCCGTCTGGATTGCTTTTTGCAACTTCGCTTGGCATGGAAGGTGAGTTGACCCAGGCCGGGTCGATACCGCAAACGGTGTCGTTTGTATATGGTTTTGCGTATGATTGTGTGAAAAATGCCGCGCTCACCAGAAAGGCGAGGGCAAGACAGGCCTTTAGATAAAACTTCATGCTTATTCCCCGTTAATTAAGCTTTGCTGTTTTTCCTGGCGGGATTTTATTTTGCTGAATTTTGTCAGGATACAATATGGGGGATATTGAAAATTTTCAATGTATAATTGTAAAAAATACGACTTTTCAATTTAATGAAAATCTGCGATTGAGCTGGAAAAATGATTCTAAATAAAAGGTTTACAGTTTAACAGTTGCAACGACCTGATTGCCTTTGCCGATATAAATCAGGTCATCAAAGGACATGGATTTGGCAACGGCAATGCCGCGCCCGTGAGGGTCGAATAGGCGACACGGGTCAATTTCCATATAGTTTTCACAATCAAACCCGTCGCCTTGATCAATGATGGTCATGACGATTTTATCGGCAGATTGTACCAGTTCAATTTCCACGGTTTTGTTCTGATTTTCCGGCAAAGCAAGGCGGAAATCAATTTCGCTTTTCCACTTGTCTTCCATGATCAACTGGCTTTTGCCATCATAAGTGATGCCCAGGTTGCCATGTTCAATGGCGTTGGTCAGCAATTCATGAATGCCCACTGTGACCCGGTCCGGGTCGGGATAAGCGGTTGCCAGAAGGCCTGTCAGCAGGTTCATTTCGGATAGCGTGCGGATGCGAAATGTCGCGCGTTCAACAAAGCGCAGGCCAGATTTCAGGGACTGACGTTCTTTTTCAATTTCCTGAAAGCGTAGCTTATATTCCATGGCCGATTGCACAACGGCCTGCAGCAGTTTTTGCTCCGTTGATTTTTCCAGGAAATAATAAGCACCGGAGGCCAGAGCTTCAGTAATGATATTTGTGTCATTGTCGCTGGTTTGCAGAATAACTGGCAGGTGGCGAAACTTATCGGCTGCCTTGATGGTGCGCAGGCAGTCCAGCCCGGACATGCCATCCGGTTTGCTGAGATCCAACAGAATAACGTCATATTCTCTTGAATTGTCATTCAGCGCTTTTAACGCCCCTTCGCCGGAATCATGAATATCCAGCGCAAAGCCCTGCCCATCAAGTTGATGAGACAGCTGATCGCGCGCGCCCGCGTCGTCATCTGCGATCAATAAGCGAATGGCTGAGCTGGTCATTAATTTCCGTATCCTGTCCAAAAAACTGGCGTATTCTAGTCATTATTCAGAAAGGCGTAAAGCGATTAACCGCATCTGTCCGGTTGCAGCCCCGGGAAGCGTTTGCCGGAAAAGGCACAACGGTTATTCCCTTTCCGTCCTCCAATGGCGCGGCAGAAGTCACGCTGGCTGGCCCCTTTTAACTGAATACCGGCAATCTTGTTTTCTTCATTGAACGCCAGGTTCAACAGCCAGAGGGTGGGGTCATTTTCCATCTTCAACAGGGTTGCGCGATGGTTACCGACCTGGCCCTGCCCCCGGCTGTAACAGCCATAGGCCTGCACGGGCAGCATCATCATATATTCAGCGGCCTCTTCCCCGCTTAAGGTCGGGGCGACCACATCTTCAGTACTGTCAATCAGCTGATCCGGATTGGCAGAAAACAACAGGCGGGCCTGATCGCGCACAACAACGGTGCTGTCCATCAACGTGGTCATACGTTGTTGATTGGAATCTTTGGTGTTTTTTAACAGTGTTGCGATCTTGCTCAGCGTCTTGTTCATGGCGTTTTGGGCTGTTCTGCCCGCACGCCCTGTTTTGGCGGCAGGTAGACTAAAGCCAGCTTCGGTTAAAAGGGCAGCGATGTCTTCGCCGGTACATTGGGCGATATAATCGACATTTTGGGCAAATAAGGCGTGGGGCTGCAACATACGCCATAAGACCATGGCACTGTCACGCGCTGACAGCCCCAGTCGTTCCTGCAACGCGCCTTGGATGGCCTGGCAGGTCGAGGCAAGGGCTTCGGATGGCACACTCCAGAACCCGCTTTCCAGATCGCCAAGGGCCATGCGGGCGGACTGATCGCCGATCTTAAAGGTTAAAAGGTCGTTATAGGCATCCGGCACATTGTGATGCAGGGGCAGCACGCTGGTTTTGCCTTCAACAGATAAAATGCTTGTCAGGTTGGTTTCCCCTGTTTTCCCCAACAAATTGATCGCACTGCCAAAACTTTCCAGATAGGAAATATTGAATTGCGCAATATCTTTCAGGTTGGCTTCTTCCACAAGTGCAATGCGTTGGGAAAAATCGTCGGCCAAGGCGGCAATGGCATCGGCGCGTTCATTGGAATAAAGCGCATGTTTGGTGTGATAGGATTGGATCAACTTGCCCGCATCTGTTGCCAGATCATCCATGATCTCTTTTAACAGGACCATTTCCATATTCACGCTCAAGGGCGCACGCCGCGCAACAAAATAGGGGGTCAAGGGACCTTTGGCCTGAAAGGTGGTTTTCCAGTCAGCAGCCTCTTTTTCAAAGATGAAAAGCGGGATGGGCGGGAATTTCAGGTTGTCACCGTTTTGCACGTGGGCCAGGACCACAACGCTTTTGGTATCATCTGAGGCAATATCGCTGATAAAGCCTGTGACTGAACTGCCCGCTGTTTCATGATTGGCAATCAGGTTGATGTAATCGGTATTGCTGGTCAGGGGGGATGCGTCAATATCAATGGCCGCGATGCGCTTGGTGATCTTGTCATATGCAGTTGTCGGGTTGAACAGGATTTTCACAGGTTCCTGTACTTTGGGTTTGGGTTCTTCCTTGCAGGCGTTAAGCGTGGTCATCAGTAACCCGCAAACCAAAGCAGTAGCGATAAATTTAAAGCGCATCTGTTTTTAACCCTCTTCCTGCTAAATCCCCTGAGCCTATGGAAGGCCCTGATTTCTTCTTATTGACCTGAGTTGTGAGACAGCCTATCACGACTTTTTGGAAGTGTTGAGCGAAGAGTTGATAAAATGAGTCATATTCACACCCATAATGAAACCGTCCTGCCGGAATGGATCGATTACAACGGTCATATGAATGTGGCGTACTATGTTTTGGCCTTTGATCACGCAACTGACGCCGTTTTTGAAAAAATTGGCATAGATGCCTCTTATCGCGATGGGGAAGAGAAATCGGTTTTTGTGGTCGAATCGCATGTGACTTATGAGGATGAAGTCTGTGAAGGAGAGGCTTTAACAATTTTTTCTTATGTAATCGGCTATGATTCTAAACGCATTCAGCTGTTTCATGAAATGTATGCCAAAGATGGCACAAAGAAATGTGCGAGCAATGAAATTATGGCTTTACATGTGGACTTAAAAACACGAAAAACGGCGGAATTATCGGAAAAATTCAAAGACTTGCTTGAGGGGTTGAAAATGCGTTCCCACGAAGGGGAAGCCCCGAACGGGCTGGGACGTCAGATCAAATCTCTGGAGCACAAGGCAAAAAAATAAAAGATAATTACATTTTTTCCTTGGACTAATCCAAAGGATGATTATTCTAAAGTATAGTTTCTTTGGAATGATAATAAAAAAACGGAGAACTAGGGACTTGGAATATACCGAAAACGCAGATCAGGCACTTGGTTATGCACGTCTGGCTATTGAGAAAATGGGCGAGATCGGAATACCTGCGAACCCCCATAATTTTACCATCTGGTTTCATTATTATGCGGGGACATACCCGGATCTGAAGCGCACGCTTGATATTCTGATTGCCAATCAGCAGGCATTCACCGAAACACGCAATTCCGAGATTTTCCAGAAATTCTTTACCCTGGATCAGGAAAGCGCGACCCTGCATGACGCCACCACCCGTGTGGAAGGCGAGCTGGGGCGTCTGGTGTCCACCATTGGCAAGGCCGATGACGGCTTTGCGCATTTGGACAGGGCCTTGACTTCTGCCAAAGACCAATTGGCGGGCGTTGACGAAAAAGAGGCTGTGGTGGAAATCGCAACCTCGCTGAGTGAGAATATCGCAAGTGTTCTGTCGGAAAACGGTCAGCTTGAAAAGAAACTCAAACAGTCAGCAGATGAAATTTCTGGCCTGAAAGAAGACCTGGAACGCATGCGCCGCGAAGCCATGACCGATGGGCTGACAGGCATTGCAAATCGCAAGCTGTTTGATCTGGAATTGCGCAAGTCTTCCATGAATGCCATGGCGAACGGGGAAGACCTGTCTTTGTTGATGCTGGATGTGGACCACTTTGCCCGCTTTAACGATCATTTCGGTCATCAGGTTGGTGATCAGGTTCTGAAGCTGGTGGCTGTCACCATCAGCGAATGTATCAAGGGTCAGGATACAGCGGCGCGCTTTGGCGGGGATGAATTTGCTATTATCTTGCCGCGCACCAATCTTGAAAATGCCATGAGCCTTGCAAAACACATCTGCAAGCGGGTCAGTTCCAAGAATATCGTCAACCGGGCAACCGGGGAACGGCTTGGTAAAGTGACCTTGTCTGGCGGGGCATCCCTGTTTGAATATGGCGAACCGGTCAGCCAGTTGCTGGTGCGTTCAACAGAAGCGTTGGGCCATGCGGTTAAATCCGGTCGCAACCAGGTTCTGTCCCAACAGGATTTGCAAGGCTCTGTTGCCTAAAATATACCTGTCGTTAACATTTCTGGTGCACAATCAGGATAGCCGAATTCTCAGGAAGGATATCTGACGTGCCACAGGGGCGAAACAGACCCAGTCCATTTATCATGTTTATGCGCAAGCTGGTGAATAATGACCAGCTTGTGATTACCTTGTTGGCGGTGATCCTCGGCGCGATTGTTGGCACACTTGCGATCCTGTTTGTTGAGAAAATTGATTTCTTTCAGCATCTGTTGCTGGGTGTCAGTGGCGCCTGGATTTCTGATCATATCGACGCTTTGCCGACCTGGCGCGTCCTGCTGGTGCCGACCCTTGGTGGTTTGGTGGTGGGGCTGTTCCTTTACTATCTGATGCCAGATGGCAAACCCAAAGGTCCGGCTGACGTGATTGAGGCTTGTGAATTGAATGGCGGTCGCATGTCGCCCAAAGAAGGTGTTCTGGCTGTGATTGCCAGTGCCTTTTCCATCGGGGCTGGTGCTTCTGTCGGACGTGAAGGGCCAGCGGTACATATGGGTGCATCCTTTGCTGCCTGGGTGTCAGACAAGCTGCAATTGTCCCGGTCCAATGCGCGTGTGTTGCTGGGCTGTGGCGTGGCGGCGGCTGTTTCAGCCTCGTTCAACGCGCCCATTGCAGGGGCCCTTTTTGCGCAGGAAGTGATTTTAAGCCATTACGCACTAAAAGCTTTTGCCCCTGTCGTCATTGCCAGTGTCTCTGGCACGGTTGTGGCCCATCAGGTGGTGGGAAATGTAAAAGGCTTTGAACTGGAAGCCTATAGTCTGGGATCATACCTTGAATTTCCGGCTTTTGTCGCCCTTGGCATTACCTGCGGCTTTATCGCCATTTCTTTTGTCTGGAGCATTCTGAAGCTTCAGAAGCAAACCGCCAAATTACCCGGCCCGGTCTGGATCAGGCCGGGGGTCGCAGGCTTTCTGGTGGGTGTCATTGCGCTTTGGTATCCCGAAGTTCTGGGTGTGGGGTATGAGGCCACCGACAATGCGCTCAAAGGTCAGTTGGCGCTGACTATGCTGATCGGGATATTTGTTTTTAAGTATATCGCTACTGTGATTTCGCTCGGTTTTGGATTTTCAGGCGGTGTTTTCAGCCCGGGCCTTGTGATCGGGGCTATGTGGGGCGGTGCGTTTGGGGTGCTTGCCAGCAGTCTCTTTCCCGATCTGTCATCGGGCGTGAGTGCATATTCTTTGATCGGGATGGCATCCGTGGCAGCAGCCGTTCTTGGCGCGCCGATTTCAACCACCCTGATCGTGTTTGAACTGACGGGCGATTATTCCATGACCATTGCGGTGATGTGCGGCTGTGTCATGGCGACCTTGGTCAATGACCAGATGGGTAAACAGTCTTTCTTCCTGGAACAACTAAAGGCTCGTGGGATTGATTTGGTCGGGAGTTTCAGCAGTGTGGTCCTGCAGGGGATCAAGGTTGATCATATATTAAAGCGCGAAGGGGCTTACATCAGTGTGGATGCGTCTTTGCGGGTCGTCAGAAAAGAATTGCTGCGCGCCGCAGGTGGTGTGGTTTTCGTGATTTCTCATGACCGAAGGCTCTATGGTGTGATCACTTGGGAAAGTCTGCCGGAAGATATTTTTGACGGGAATCTGGACAAGTTGATTATTGCGGGTGACCTGGCAGACCGTCGTCCACCCGTGCTTCAGACCAAGGATAATTTGGATATCGCAAAAGCGGTTTTTGAAGAGTCGGGTTACCAACAACTGCCTGTTGTCAGTACTGACAAGGACCGGGCTTATCTTGGCTGCGTGGACGAACGCGAGGTCATGGTTGCTTATAATGATGCCTTGTTGCGCAAACGTCGACAGGAACAGGGAACCGTGTAATTCCGGCTGTAGATTTTTTAAATCTTTTCATGGTATAAAGTTGCAACGAAAAAACTTATAGGTTGCTCTCGCATGGCGGATAAAGAAACGGCGACACTTGCACAGAAGAATACAGATGGCGCAACTGGCAGGACAGTATCAAAATGCCCTGCCACGACACAAATGAAAAAAAGCATTTCCTTTGAAGCCCATCGGCGCACGGTGAAATACATTTTCACGGTGACCCTTACTATTTCCATCATTACCGGGTTGGTGCTGATCTATTCTCAGATCACTGAACATGATTTGGTTTCGACCATGAGTGTGGCGATTTTGGCCGGGGTTTTGGGCAGCATGCTCAGTAGCCTGAATCGAGTTTATAATTTTGAATATAACGATAATTCCATTGATGCGCTGAATGTCTTGAGTGCGGATAAGACCTATTTGATCCTCTATGCCTTGGTCCCGCCGTTGGTTGGGGCGATATCTGCTGGTTTGTTATACTTGATGTTTGCAGCCGGGCTTATTCAAGGTGATATCTTCCCAATTTTCTCTTGTGAGTTGGGACCAGGGAAATGTGATGAGTTTCAAACATTCCTGTCTTCCTGGAATCCCAAGGATGCAAACGATTACGCAAAGATGATCTTTTGGGGTGCGGTCGCTGGCTTTAGTGAACGTATGGTGCCAAACCTGATTGGCAAAATGGCATCCAAGGTAGAAGATACAACATCGCCTGACCCGAATGTGGATGATAAGGATAAGGCAAAACAGCCTGCATAAATAAATTTTCGTTCTCCCTTTGTTTCTGTTAAAGGCGGTGGTATAACATCGCCTATGAACGATCCATTTGAATTTAGCGATGATGCTTACGACCCTCAGCCAGCCCCAGCGGTTCAGGGTCCGGCCCCTTATGTCACTGATCTGAACCCTGAACAGCGTATGGCAGTGGAAGTCACCGACGGTCCTGTGCTTGTGTTGGCAGGTGCCGGGACCGGGAAAACCCGCGTGCTGACCACACGACTGGCCCATATTATGGATCAAAATCTGGCCTATGCGGGTGAGATCATGGCCGTGACCTTTACCAACAAGGCCGCGCTGGAAATGAAAGAACGGGTGGCTGCCATTCTGGGCCGTCCTGTTGAAGGCTGGTGGCTGGGCACCTTCCACGCACTCGCCGCCCGTATCGTTCGCGCCCATGCCGAAGTTGTGGACCTGCAATCCAATTTCACCATCATTGATACCGATGACCAGATTCGTTTGCTGAAACAGATCATGGAAGCGGAATTTATTGATGAGAAAAAGAACCCGGCACGCAATCTGATGGGCGTGATCCAACGCTGGAAAGATCGCGGCCTGACGCCGGAAAAAGTATCGCCCAGCGAGGGGGCGGCCTATGCCGATGGATCAGCCAGCAAGATTTACAAACTCTATCAGGAACGCCTGAAATTCAACAACGCCTGTGACTTTGGCGATCTTCTGTTACATGTGCTGACAATTTTTGCAGAACAGCCACAAATTTTGGAACAGTATCAACGCCGTTTCCGTTACATCCTGGTGGATGAATATCAGGATACCAACGTGTCGCAATATCTCTGGCTACGACTGCTTGCCAAACAGCATAAGAATATTTGTTGTGTGGGCGATGATGACCAATCCATCTATTCCTGGCGGGGCGCAGAAGTTGCCAATATTCTGAAATTTGAAAAAGACTTTCCCGGTGCGAAAGTCATTCGTCTTGAACGTAATTATCGTTCGACCGAGCATATTCTGGGCGCGGCCTCTGGTCTGATTTCTTATAACGAAGATCGTCTGGGCAAAACCTTGCAGCCACAGATCAAGGAAGATGCCATCAAGGTTCGTGTGGAAAGCCTGTGGGACGGGGAAAGTGAAGCCCGTTTCGTTGGTGATGAAGTGGAAAATCTGCAACGAAAAGGCATCAATCTGGATGAAATCGCGATTCTGGTGCGCGCAGGTTTCCAGACCCGGGAATTTGAAGAACGCATGATCACCCTTGGCATGCCCTATAAGGTTGTCGGCGGACTTCGGTTCTATGAACGCGAAGAAATCCGCGATGCGATTGCTTATCTGCGCGTTGTTAATCAACCCAGTGACAGTCTGGCGCTGGAACGCATCATCAATAAGCCACGTCGCGGCTTTGGCCCCAAGGTTATGAGCACGATCCATGAGTTTTCCCGCAAAACCGGACAGCCGCTTTATAATTCTATCTGCGCCTTGATCGAAACTGATGAAATCGCACCAAAGGCACGGGGTGCTTTACGTGAACTGGTGGAATATTTCGAACTCTGGCGATCTTTAAAAGATGGGCTGGAACCGGATGATCTGGTCGGCCAGATTATGGATGAGTCCGGGTATATGGACTGGCGTGTGACTGAAGCCAAGAAGGGCAAGGACGTTAAAGCGCAGGGCCGTGTGGACAACCTGAAAGAATTGGTGTCCGGCCTGAAAGAGTTTGAAAGCCTGGCTGAATTTTTGGAACATGTTTCATTGGTGATGGACGTGAAAGACAATGCCGATGATCCCAAGGTTACGATCATGACCTTGCATGCCGCCAAGGGGCTGGAATTCGATAATGTGTTCCTGCCGGGCTGGGAAGAAGGAACTTTTCCCAATCAGCGTGCGCTGGATGAGTCCGGCAATACCGCGCTGGAAGAAGAACGCCGTCTCGGGTATGTCGGGATCACGCGGGCGCGCAAACGTTCCATCATTTCCTATGCATTGCGACGCCGGGTCTTTGGGCAATATAATGATATGCTGCCGTCGCGTTTCATCGATGAATTGCCGGACATGCATGTGGAAAAAGGCGGCGAGACGGGGACACCCAGTGGCGATTATGGCGGTGGAAATTACGGCTATTCCGGTTTCAGCAATAATGATGCACAGCGTTTTACCTATCGCGGTAAACGCGAAACCCGTGCTGAAAAGCTTATTACCATTGATGCCTATGACGTCAAAGTGTCTGATGCAGCGGAAGGTGGTTTTAAGAAAGGCGATCATGTCCATCACGGGAAATTCGGCAATGGTGTCATCTTGAATGTAGATGGCAACAAGCTGGATATTGCCTTTGCCAAAGGCGGACGTAAAAAGGTCATGGATAGCTTTGTCGAAAAAATTTAAGGCCCAGGCCTATTTAGTCACCAGATAGGGTGTTGGGTGGCGTGCTTGTTTGTCTGGTGATAGAAAACTGTGACTTTCTTAACGGACGATAAATGCGTAGGGTTCGTAGATTAGGCGTTCGTTTATTTTTTGGGTCGGAAGGGAAATATGTTTTTTCGTGCGCTTACTATCATCAGTCTGATCCTATCGGCTGTCCCCTCTAAGGGGGATGCTTTTGATCTGGAAGGCTGGACCGTAAACCTTGCCACCGAAAATGACATGTTCGGTTCTGACAATGATCGCCATTTCACTCATGGCACACGCCTGTCTGCTGCCCCACCGGAAGGGGAAGTTGCTGATTGGATGCGTGAGGGCGCAACTTATTTTCCGCTTTTTTCCGATCAGGGAAAGCTGCGCGCAAGTTATGCGCTGGGGCAAAATCTTTATACGCCCGCTGATATTTCGATCACCGATCCGACGCAAATGGACCGCCCTTATGCAGGCTGGCTCTATGGCAGTTTTGGCCTTGTTTCGGATTTAGGGGACCGGATCGACACGCTGGAACTGACGCTTGGCGTCGTCGGGCCGGCAGCCCTTGGTAAACAGACCCAGAAATGGGTGCATAAGATTGTCGACAGTCCGGACCCCAAAGGTTGGGAACATCAGCTGAAGAATGAACCGGGCGTGGTCTTGACGTATGAACGCAAAGTACGACGGTTTCTGACCATTGATACTGGGCTTTATGATCTTGAAATTGATGCGACCCCCCATGCGGGCCTGAGCCTTGGCAATGTTTTTACCCATGGCGAGGCCGGGGCGATGTTTCGACTGGGCTGGGATCTGGACAAAGACCGCGGTGGCCCTCCGCGCATTCGCCCGAGCTTGCCGGGCAGTGATTATTATTCAAAAACCAAAGGCTTTGGCTGGTATATTTTTGCCGGAACGGTAGGCCGTGTTGTCGGGCGCAATATCTTTTTGGACGGCAATAGCTTTACCAACAGCCATGATGCTGATAAAAACCGTTTTGTTGCAGACGCCCAAATCGGGATCGCCCTGCGATATAATGATGTGCGTCTGGCGTATACCCAGATCATCAGAACAAAAGAATTCAAAGACCAACAACAGCCGGACAGATATGGGGCCATCACGCTTTCCTATCAGTTTTAAGGCTTGAAGGAGCAATAGACCATGTCCGATATCCTGTGGCGCATTGATCTGTCTGTAACACCAGAACTGGCAGACGCTTATGAATTTGCATTGGAAGATTTTGTGGGTGCGGTGACACAGTATCTGGATGATGATGAACGCGCCCAGCGTCTGGAAGCTTACAGTGAGATTAAACCGGATGAAGCCGCGCTTACAGCTGCTGTCAAAGCGGTTGCGGATCGTTCTGGCGTCGATATGCCGGATTTGAAAATCACGGAAGTGGAAAATAAAGACTGGCTGGCTGAATATGCCCGCAAGTATCCACCGCTGCAAATCGGTCGCTACTTTATCTATGGCTCCCATTTCGATGGGCCCATGCCTGCAGGGAAAATTGCCCTGAAGGTAGAAGCCGCAACAGCGTTCGGCACGGGCGAACATGCCTCTACCAACGGGTGCCTGCAGGCTTTGAATAAACTGTCCAAACGTTATCGCTTTAATCGCCCACTGGATATGGGCTGTGGGTCTGCGATCCTCGCCATGGCAATCGCCAAGACCTGGAGTGCCTCTGTCGTTGCCAGTGACATTGATGCGCAATCCGTTGATGTGGCGCGTTTCAATGCAGAAGTAAACGGGGTTGGAAGTTATATTCTGCCCGTCTGCGGTGATGGATACGGCACACCGTCTGTGTCACGCAACGGCCCTTATGATTTGATCATGGCGAACATCCTGGCCCGGCCGCTGTCTGCGATGGCGAAAGATTTGGCGAAGAACCTGCAGCCGGGTGGCTTTGCCGTGCTGGCCGGTTTCCTGGAACGTGACGCCAACTGGGTCTTTGCCGCGCATCGCTGTCATGGTTTGAAACTGGTTGAACGCATCAAGGTTGATGGCTGGCAGACGTTGGTTTTGCGTAAGCGGTAATTGTCCCCCGGCGCAAGGCCGGGGTCTCTTGAAGGTGTTCCGGATGTTCAAAAGGTCCCGACCTTCGTCGGGACATGGTGTGTTACTAATTACCCCACATTCCGGATCGAATTCAGGAAACCTTCGACTTCCTTGTTTAAAAGATCAGTGGGTTCTTTCAAATCCTCTGCTGCCCAGGTGACCTGAATGGCGGTGTTGTGGGATTGCGCGGCATTGCGGGTCATCGACACAATGCGATCTGCCACTGCCTGGGCATCGCGGCTTACGTTCTGCACATTTTCTGCAATTTCAGTCGTTGTTGCATTTTGTTCTTCAACGGATGTGGCAATGCCGGAGGCAATTTCATCAATCTGGTGAATGGTTGCGCTGATATCTTCAATGGCATCAACTGCTTCACCCGTTGCCCCCTGAATTTGGGAGATATGCTTGGCGATTTCGTCTGTGGCATCCGCTGTCTGGTTGGCCAACGTCTTTACTTCGCTTGCAACAACCGCAAATCCTTTCCCTGCATCGCCTGCGCGTGCTGCTTCGATGGTGGCGTTTAGGGCCAACAGGTTGGTTTGTTCCGCAATATCCGTGATCAGGCTGACCACTTCACCAATGCGTTGGGCAGCTTCGGCGAGACCATTGATCTTTTCATTGGCCGCATCGGCTTTATAGACCGCCTGATTGGCAATGTCGGTAGACTGGGTTACCTGTTCGCCAATCTCCCCAATCGCGCGCGACAGTTCAGACGTAGCAGCAGCTACCGCATCCGCGTTTGTCGTGGTGCGTTCAGAGGCTTGGGCAACTTCCATGGACTGGCTGGTGTCGTTGCTGGAATTTTCTGCTCCATTGCCGCTGGCAACAGACAGGATATCTTCGGTTTTAACGCCCAGGCTGCTGATGACGCTGGAAACGGAACTTTCCAGCTTGTCTGCAAGGCTCATCATCTGTTCACGGTTGGCTTCTTCCTGTTGTTTTCGCGTTGTTTCTTGCGAGGCGCGCATATCTTCCATTTCCACCAGATTGTCTTTGAAGATGGAAAGGGCCCCTGCCATTTCGCCCACTTCATCTTTACGCCCTTCGGCGGGGATGGCGACGTCAAGCTGACCATTGGCGAGTGCCTGCATGGTCTTTGTCATATTACGAACGGGGCGCGAAATATTGGTGGCGACAAACATCGCGATGATAAAGGCACCGATCAGAACAGCAACAACGATGGATCCGTTAACCGAAATCGTCTGATCAATAGCTGACATGGCGAGAGTGAAATTATCGTTGGCTGACTTTTTCCAGATCACGACTTCGGCCCCGATGGCGTCGTTTAACTGAACAAACAGGTCATCCACTTCAAACATGAAGATCGCAGCCATGGAGGCATCATCCTTGGCCGCTTCCAACACATCCTTGGCGGCATTGGTGTAGATATCGCTTAATTCAACGATCTTGTTGACCGCTTTGGTTTCTTCTTCATCGAAGTCATAGCTTTGGGTCAGGGTCTGAATTTGGGCGGTCATCGCCGTTAGCTGTGCGGCAATCGATTCGCGCTGCTGGGCCTGTGTTTCTTCTTCACTTAAGCCTGTGCTGGCCCAGGCAATCATGCGCAACATGCCGCCATTGATCTCGCCCAGGCTTTGTCGAAGGTCGATGGCAGAGATAACTTTGGCCGTGTTTTTGTTAAATAGCTCATCCATTGTGGTGCGAATGGTCTGGATGCCAGCATAAGACAGCCAGGACAAAAAGATGAGTGCAATGGTGAAAACAACAGGGGAAACGAGTAATTTCCGCAGAATACTCCAGTTTCTCATTTCGGTGGCCTCTCTGATGCGCAAGTGGAATATTGTTAGTTTTCCATACAAATTATGCTTTCTTTAGAATATCTACAAGTTATGCATTGTAATGAATTGTAATCGCCGTTTAAGATTGGGAAATATGACGCAGTTTCATTGACATTCCGATCAATGAGGCATAGTTTGCGCAGGTTTTTTCAGTTCCCTCAGAAATTTGATCGATGACCAGTCCATTCAAGCTCGCTTTGGCCCAACTCAACCCCACCGTCGGTGCAATCCATAAGAATATGGAATTGCTGGCTGACGCCTATAAAAAGGCTGTTGATGAAGGGGCTGATCTTCTGGTCACGTCTGAGCTGTTGAGCACGGGTTATCCACCGGAAGATCTGGTGTTGAAACCGGCCTTCCAACAGGAAATTGAAGGTGCCGTCCATAAATTTATTGCCTCCACTAAAGGCAAAGACACAGCAGTCCTTTTGGGCACCCCCTGGCTGGTCGATGACCACCTTTATAATACGGCGCTGATGATTGTTGATGGCAAGATTGCGGACATCGTCTTGAAACGTCATTTGCCAAATTATGGCGTCTTTGATGAAATTCGTGTCTTCTCAGCAGGTAAGGAAAGCCGCACGATCCAATATAAAGGGCGCACGCTGGGCGTCATGATTTGTGAAGACATGTGGTTTGAAGATGTGGCAGCTGACTTGAAATTCCTCAATGCAGAGATGCTGATCATCCTGAACGGATCGCCCTTTGAGGCTGACAAGCCCATGGTGCGATATGATCTGGCAAAAGAACGTGTGGCCGAAACGGGCGTGCCGCTGGTTTATGTCAATCAGGTCGGTGGTCAGGATGAACTGGTCTTTGATGGCGCATCTTTCGTGATGGATACCAAGGGCGAACGCGTTTGCCTGATGAAACATTGGGAAGAAGAGATCGGTTTTGTCACGTTTGAAGACGGTAAAGTGTCTGGCCCCAAAGACAAGGATAGCGAAGGGTTGGACGCGATCTATCAGGCCATGGTTCTGGGCTTGCGCGATTATGTAAATAAAAATGGCTTCCCCGGTGTGGTCCTTGGTCTTTCCGGCGGGATTGATAGCGCCTTGTCGGCTGCTGTTGCTGTGGACGCGTTGGGCGCGGACCGTGTGCGCTGCGTGATGATGCCATCACCTTATACATCGAAAGACAGTCTGGATGATGGCAAAGGCTGTGCAGACTATCTGGGCGTTGTGTATGATACGGTTTCCATCGAACCTGTAATGGGCGCTTACGATCAGATGTTGGCCCCGTTGTTTGCCGGGCGCGATGCTGACATCACCGAAGAAAATATCCAGTCGCGTGCGCGTGGTCTGTTGTTGATGGCTATGTCCAACAAATTCGGCCATATGCTGCTGACCACTGGAAACAAATCTGAAATGTCGGTTGGCTATGCTACCATTTATGGCGACATGTGTGGTGGCTATTCTGTTTTGAAAGACGTCTTTAAAATGACGGTCTTTGCCTTGTGTAAATGGCGTAACGTGAATAAACCTGACGGGTGCCTGGGACCGGATGGTCCGGTGATGCCTGAAAATGTGATTTCCAAACCGCCTTCGGCTGAACTGCGTCCTGATCAAAAGGACGAAGACAGCCTTCCGCCTTACGAAATTCTTGACGACATACTGGAATGTTTGGTCGAGAAAGAGTATTCCCTAGATGACGTTGTGGCCGGTGGTCATGACGCTGCGGTGGTACGCCGCATCTGGACCTTGCTGGACCGTGCTGAATATAAGCGCCGTCAGGCCCCCCCGGGTGTGAAATTGACCTCACGTGCCTTTGGCCGTGATCGCCGCTACCCCTTAACCAATGGTTTTACGAGTCTGATATGACCTTAAAAGTTCGCTTTGCACCTTCACCTACTGGCCACCTGCATGTCGGGAACGCCCGTATGGCCCTGATCAACTATCTTTATGCCCGCAGCGCTGGCGGCACCTTCCTGTTGCGTGTGGATGACACCGATCAGGAACGTTCCAAGCCGGAATATGAACAGGGCATCAAGGATGCGCTGACCTGGCTCGGCCTGAACTGGGATGAAGAAGAACATCAGTCTGCCCGCATGGAACGCTATGAAGAAGTGTTTGAAAAGCTGCGCGCAGAAGGTCTGGTCTATGACTGTTACGAAACACCGGAAGAACTTGATTACATGCGCAAACGCCTGCGCAACCGTGGCAAACCGCCGATCTATGATCGTTCCGCACTGGATCTGAGTGACGAAGACAAAGAAAAACTGAAGGCCGAAGGTCGTCAGGCGCACTGGCGTTTCAAACTGCCAGACGGTGATATCGAATGGACCGATTTGGTTCAGGGCGACAAGAAGTTTGCCTCTGCAAATCTGGCGGACCCGGTAATCCGTCGCGCTGATGGCACATTCCTTTATATGATGCCATCTGCCATTGATGATATCGATATGGACGTTACCCACGTTCTGCGAGGTGAAGATCATGTGTCAAACACTGCCGTTCAGATCGCTATGTTTAAAGTACTGAATGACGGCAAGTTCCCTGAATTTGCCCACATGCCGCTGCTGTCTGGCACAGAAGGTGAAAAACTGTCCAAACGGATCGGGTCGCTGTCTCTGGCCGACCTGCAGGAAGACGGCCTGGAAGCCATGGCGATCAATAGCCTGCTGGCTCATCTGGGTACATCTGAAAATATCGAAGCAACTGATGATATGGATGCGCTGGTGAAATCTTTCGATATTGCAAGCTTTGGCCGGGGTACACCGAAATTTGATTCCAAAGAACTGGATCGTCTGAACGCCAAACTGATCCACGATATGGATTGGGCAACAGCGTCTTCTCGTCTGGATATCGATGGTGCGGACGAAGCTTTCTGGGAAGCAGTACGTCCAAACTTGTCGCGTCTGAATGATGCCAAGGACTGGGCGGCGATTGTTTATGGCAAGGTGACACCTGTGATCGAAGATGCCGATTTCGCTGCCAAAGCCATGGACGTTCTGCCGGAAGGGAATTGGGACGACACCACCTGGAAGACCTGGACCAATGCAGTGAAAGAAGCAACGGGTGCCAAAGGCAAAGGTCTGTTCATGCCATTACGTCAGGCTTTGACCGGAATGAACCATGGGCCAGAGCTTGGCGTTTTGCTGCCCTTGCTTGGTCGTGACAAAGTAATCGCCCGCCTTAAAGGGGAAACAGCATAAAATGACACTTCACATCTACAACACACTGACGCGCAAGAAAGAAGCCTTCAAACCGATTAATCCTGATCATGTCGGGATGTATGTCTGTGGGCCGACGGTCTATGACTTTGCCCATATCGGCAATGCGCGTCCGGTGATTGTGTTTGATGTGTTAAACCGTCTGTTGAATAAACTTTACCCCAAGGTCACCTACGTGCGTAACATCACCGATGTGGATGACAAGATCAACGCCAAGTCAAAAGAGACTGGCGAAGATATCCGCACCATTACGGAACGCACTGCGGCCATGTTTCATCAGGATATGGGCGCGTTGAATGCGGGCAATCCTGATGTGGAACCACGCGCAACCGAACATATCGCAGAAATGATTGAACTGATCGAAGCTTTGATCGAAAACGGTCATGCCTATGCTGCAGACGGTCATGTGTTGTTCCATGTGCCCAGCATGCCGAACTATGGTTCGCTTTCTGGGCGAAATATGGAAGATATGATCGCTGGTGCCCGTGTGGAGGTTGCGACTTATAAGAAAGACCCGGCGGACTTTGTGCTGTGGAAGCCATCAGAAGATGACGTTCCGGGTTGGGAAAGCCCCTGGGGGCGTGGTCGTCCGGGCTGGCATATTGAATGTTCGGCGATGAGCCGTAAGTACTTGGGCGATACGTTTGATATTCACGGCGGCGGGCATGACCTTGTCTTCCCCCACCATGAAAATGAGATTGCCCAGAGCTGCTGTGCGAACAAGACCGAGAAATACGCCAATTACTGGATGCATAACGGTCATTTGATGGTCGAAGGCGAAAAGATGTCCAAGTCTTTGGGTAACTTCTTTACCGTTCATGACCTGCTGGAAGAGACACCGGGCGAAGCGCTGCGTTTCTATATGCTATCTGCGCAATATCGCTCTCCCTTCGATTTTACCAAAGAAGGGGTGGCTGAGGCAAAATCCACGCTGGATCGTTTCTATACAGCGCTTCGTCAGAATGCGGATGTTGAAGCTGCTGACGTTGAAGCACCCGATGCCTTTATGGATGCCTTGAAGGATGATTTAAACACGCCTTTGGCCATTTCCATCCTGCATGAAACCCTGACGGCCTTTAACAAGGAACCATCTGCTCAAAACAAAGGCCAGCTGATGGCTTGTGCGGCGCTTCTCGGCATTCTGGAACAGGATGTAGAGGAATGGTTTACGGGTAATACCGGAGAGGGATCATCCGGGGTAGATGCTGACGAAATTTCACGTATGATAGAAGAGCGTAAAACAGCCAAGGCAAATAAAGACTTTGCTGCTGCGGATCGAATTCGTGACGAGCTGGATGCCATGGGCGTTGTTCTGGAAGATGGACCACAAGGCACAAGTTGGAAGTTGAAATAATGTAGAAAAGGAGACAGGCAATGAACAAAGCGTTGGTCGCTGTTTTTGTGTTTCTCCTTTCCCTGCAAATTGCCACTGCAACTGCGCAATCGCTCAAGGTAGGCGTTGGCCTGTCCAAGCCACCTTACATCATTCAGGAAAATAATTCCGGCGTTGAATATGAGATCATGAGCCGTGCGCTTGAAATCGCAGGCTATCGCATGGTTCCAAAATATATGCCGCTGTTACGCATCCCGCATGAATTAAACGGTGGGGGGCTGGACGCGGGTATGCATCTGCGCGCCCATATTTCCATTGATGGCTTTTTTTCTGATGAAGTGATTTCCTATCGCAATTATGCCATTGCGTTGGAAGCCGAAGATTTGAAGCTTGAAAGTCTGAGTGATTTAAAGAAGGTCAGCGTCATTGCGTTTCAAAATGCCAAAAAATTGCTGGGTGAACATTTTTTTGAAGCGGTGGATGGCAACAAAAATTATGCTGAGATTGCCAATCAGGAATTGCAGGTTCGCATGTTAGCTGCTGGTCGGGCGCAGGTTGCTGTGGCGGACCATCGAATTTTTCTGCATTTTAAAAAAGTTTTTGAAACGAAAAATGGCAAATTCTTGCGTTTTCGCTTCTACCCTCTGTTTGACCCGACGCCTTATCGTGCAGCCTTTAGAAGTCGCGCGGTGCGTGATGCTTTTGATGAAGGGCTGGCCGAGCTTAAGCGAAGCGGGGAATATGACCGCATTATTTCTAAATATATCGCGCCGGATGAACTGATTGCCGTGACGCAGTAAGGATTTCTGTCACGGTCTCTGCCAGTTGCTGGATGATTTTTTTATCTGTGGCTAAGAAATCTTTTGTGATGGCCGTCGGGCTTGAAAAATTAAGTGTGCCAGCAACGTTTCCATCCATGGAATAGGCAACACCGATATAAGCCTCAATCGAGAATTTTTCATAAGCTGGGTGGGTGACCCAATCCGTGCCGCTGGCTTTGGGGAAACAGACGATGCCTTTGTCTTTACGGGTTGATTCGCAGATGGTTTCTTCCAGATCAAAGCGTTCTCCGATACTGAGCAAGCCATCGGGATAAGCCGCTTTTACGAAATAGGAAGCACCGTCAATTTCTGAGATCAATCCCAGCATCAGGCCAAAGTGCTCGCAGCCCAATTGGAGGATACGGATCAGCTTTTCATCGGTGGAACAATCGGTGTTCGCAATCTCGATTGCCTGATTTTTAATGTCGTTTTCTCGGGTCATTATAAGTCGTATTTTGTTGTAAGCTATTCACCCTGAATGTTTTCTCTGCCAGAGACAAGTGTTTTTGATAAAAAACCTCTAATCCGTGTATAGTGAAAATTGCATAGTGTTTCGCTTGGAATAGGATCAGGGGCGTGCTGAAATCTTTGTTGATAGTGTTTGTTTTGGCTCAGGTGATAGGGGCAACCTCTGTCTATGGGGAAACCAAAAAAGACGAGGTTCGATCAGAAAAAGTCGATCCGGACAAACCCTGGCGCCTGAAAAAGTCGGATGACAAAAAGAAGAAGAAAAAGAAAGGCCCAAGTGATCTCAAGAAATTTAAATCCATGGCCCGCGGCCTTTTGGGACGCCCGCATTGGAGTGATCGTTTCTTAAATTTGTTGGATTCAGAAATCCCAAAAATCGCCATTCATCCGTTTACAGAAGGGGATCTGCCGATTTCTTTGGCCGAAGCGCAAACTTATGTGGATGGCTTTACCCGAGCGCTTATTCGTGAAGCCGATGGTCGTTATGCGATTGTGGGACGCAAAGAATTGGGGGCTGTAATCGCGGATATTAACGAGATCGGCACCCGGTCTGACAGTGTCAATCCGTTGGGGGATTTAATAGATCGGGCGCGATCAGACCTGTTGGCCGTCGGCCATCTTTCCCTTCAAGGGGAAAGCATTGTGCTGTCATACAAACTGGTTGAAACAGAAACCGGGCGGATTGTGTCAACGGTGCAGAAGAAATTCAAACGCAAAAAGGTGGAAGAAGAAGTCACTGCGGGTGGTTTGTCTTTAGCGGGGGCTGCGCGCAAGGCGGCTTATGCTTTGATGCGGGATTTGATGGATGTGCGCAAAATTCAGGTGCAGGGCCTGCGCTATCAGACCAGTGGTGTTCATACCTCGTTCGGGCATTATTTTATGGGATTGCTGAGTGATGATCTGCGCCGTGAAGCTGCCAGCGGTCCGCGTAATTTCAATGATCTGGAGATCAGTGACTTTATCGTGGAAGAAGAACGTTTTCGCGGGTTGAAAATAACGGACAGGCAATCGGTTGAAGATCAGGTGTTGTCAGAAGGGGGAAACGATTATCTGATCAAGGGGACCTATTGGGTCTTTGAAACATATGTGGATGTGCGCCTGACACTTTATAACCAGTCAGGCCGATCTCTTGCCTGGCGTGGTCGTATCGTACGTTCAGAAATTCCGGAAAACCTTGATCTGCTGCCGCCGTCTTCCCCTATTGATGAAGCAGACATTAAGCCACTTGGTCCGATGGATTTATATCTATCCAGTAATAAAGGAACCAATCCGTCCTATAAGGTGGGGCAGGAAATGATCTTGGTGATGCGGGCTAGTCAGGATGCTTTTGTATCCTGCTATTACCTGCAGGTCGATGGCGCAATTTTTCGCATTTTCCCCAACGATATTGTGACATCGGGGAAGTTGCCGGGGGGCTTTACCCATTATTTGCCGTCAAACGCCATGCCTTTTGCGTTTGAATTCACACCACCGCGCGGGGTAGAGGCTGTGAAATGTTTTGCCACAGACCATGATGTTTCCAAAGCGGTTGGTCGCCAAACAGGAAAGGCTGCGTTTCAGCCCCTTGGCGTTGCAAATGAACGCGAATTGACCAAAATTTATCGCAGCCTGCCAAAAACCGTTTTAACCGAAGCATCCTTAATCGTGACGGTTCAGTAAAGAGTCGTCTTTAGTCGTCGTAAGACACAAGCGCATCAAACGGGATGTCGCCCAGTTTCTCACGGCCATTGAGGAAATTCAGCTCAATCATACAGGCTGTGCCGACGACTTCTGCGCCTGCATCCTGGAACAGTTTAATCGCTGCTTCCAGTGTGCCACCTGTTGCCAAAAGGTCATCCAGGATCACAACGCGCTGGCCCGGTTTTACGCAGTCGGTTTGAATTTCAACAGCATTTGATCCATATTCCAGATCATATTCATAACCGATGGTGTCGCCTGGCAGTTTGCCTTTTTTGCGCACCATGGTGAAGCCAAGGCCCAGTTTCAGGGCAAGCGGGGCAGCAACCAGAAAGCCACGGGCGTCCAGACCTGCCAGAATATCGGGTTGATGGCGGCTGACGATTTTTGCCATACGGCCCATGGCAACCTGCCAGGCATCAGGATGTGCCAGCAAGGTGGAAATGTCATAAAACAGAATCCCCGGTTTGGGGAAATCAGGAATGCCGCGAATATGGTCTTTGAGATCCATTGGATGTGCCCTCTTACAGAAAAAATTTTCTTATCATAAGCAGGCGGTGAGGGGCTGAAAAGGGTTCTTTTGACAAAATATTCAATGCAACAACTGTTTCTTTTGCGATGCACAATGAAACAGTTGTTGCAAAATGGTTGGAGGTGTGATTACTGTTGCAAAAGATCATGATCACGGGGTGAAAAATGGACTTCGATTTATTGAAAGCGCGCATGGCGGATCATTTCAGTCAAATGAGCCCGCAGGTTCAGACGGCTGCGCGCTATGTTCTGGATAATGCTGAAGATGTGGCGCTGTTGTCCATGCGCCAGTTGGCAAAAGCTGCTGATGTCCATCCCACAACCATGGTTCGTCTGGCACAAGCCCTTGGTTTTGAAGGGTTTAACGATTTAAAAGATGTGTTTCAAACCCGCATGCGCGCAGCCCCGGATGATCTGGTGGGGCGCGCACGTGGTCTGCAGGGGCAAAAAGGCAGTACAGCTGCCCTGATGGAAGAAATTGAACAGAACGCCCATAATAATATTTATCAGTCCCTGCATGGTTGTGGCCCGGAAAAGCTGGAAGCCGCAGCTGATTTTTTGCTGAACGCAAAACGCGTTTACGTAATGGGGCTTCGGATTTCCTATCCGGTCGCCTTTTCTTTTTACTATGCCTACAGCATGTTTCGGTCCAACGCGCAGCTGGTGGATGGCCGTGCGGGTACGGTTGCTGATGTGCTGCGCGGTATTGGGGAAGGCGACGTGCTGTTGGCCCTTTCCGTCTCGCCCTTCAGCCGGGAAACCGTGCGCGCGGTGAATTATGCACGCAACCGGGGTGCCGGGATTTTAACCATTTCCGATAGTGAGATTACACCACTGGACGGTGCGGGCAACGCCGCGCTGGTGGCCCGTAATGACTCGCTGACCTTCTTTCCATCCATGACGGCCAATATGGCTTTGGTGGAAAGTCTCATCGCCATCATGATTTCAAAAGGCGGGGAAGACCTTTTGAACGTGGTGGCACAAAGCAAGGCACAGCTTGACGAGTTTGATGCCTATTGGGAGGTGCAGAAAAATGCACCCAGCCCGCTTCATTCTGAAAAGGACTAACTAAAATGACCACTCATGTCTTTCATCGTAGTTTGAAAGGCGACTTGCCGCTGGCTGAAAAAGGCGACGGTCCCTATATTATTGCCCAAAATGGTGACGCTTACATTGATGCGTCCGGCGGCGCAGCCGTATCCTGTATCGGCCACAGCAATGAACGCGTGCGTGCGGCCATCCATGAACAGGTGGACAAACTGGCCTATGCTCATACCGGTTTCTTTTCGTCCGAACCTGCTGAAAAACTGGCGGACTTTCTAATTGAACGTGCACCGGGTGATATGGCAGCGGCCTATTTTGTTTCTGGCGGGTCAGAGGCCGTGGAGACAGCGCTGAAGATGGCGCGTCAGTATTTCCTGGAAATCGATCAGCCGCAACGTGAACATATCATTGCGCGCAAGCAAAGCTATCACGGCAATACACTGGGCGCCTTGGCTGTGGGTGGGAATGAATGGCGTCGTGCTTCGTTTGCCCCCTTGTTGATTAATCATGGACGTGTATCTGCCTGTTATCCCTATCGCAATCAGTTGGAGGGGGAGACGGACGAAGCCTATGGCACCCGTCTGGCTGCTGAGCTGGAAGCTGAAATTCAGCGTCTGGGCGAAGACAAGGTTATGGCCTTTGTGGCAGAAACTGTCAGCGGGGCCACGCTTGGTGCCCAACAACCTGTGCCCGGATATCTGAAAAAAATGCGCGAGGTCTGTGATCGTTACGGCGTCTTATTGATTTTGGATGAAATCATGTGCGGTATGGGCAGAACGGGCAGCTTGTTTGCCTGTGAACAAGATGGTGTTGCCCCTGATCTGGTGACCATTGCCAAAGGGTTGGGTGGTGGCTATCAACCCATTGGGGCAGTCCTTGCCAGTCGGAGAGTCTATAATGCGTTTGCAAACGGGTCCGGTGTGTTTATGAACGGCCATACTTATCTGGGCCACCCTGTTGCCTGTGCAGCAGCGCTTGCGGTGCAGCAGGTGATTGAAGGGGATAACCTGATTGCGAATGTGCAAAAACAAGGGGCTTATCTGGAAAAACGCCTGCAGGACGCCTTTGGCGATCACCCCAATGTCGGCGATATTCGCGGCCGAGGCCTTTTCCGCGCCATTGAATTTGTTGAAGATCGCGATAGCAAAAAGCCGTTTGACCCTGAACGCAAAATCAATCTACGCCTGAAAAAAGCGGCCATGGCGCGCAAGATGGTCTGTTATCCCAATGGCGGAACCATTGATGGGCGCTTGGGTGATCATGTGTTGCTGGCCCCGCCTTTTATCAGTGATGAAAGCCTGATTGATGAAATCGTTGCCCGTCTCTTTGCATCATTTGAAGAGGCAATTGGCTGATGAATGAGAATATGCTCTTTACCGTCGCCCCAAACGGGGCGCGACTGACCAAGAAAGACCATCCGGCCCTGCCCATCAGTCCGCAGGAATTATCTTATTGTGCCGCCCAATGTCTGGAAGCCGGCGCGGGAATGATCCATCTGCATGTGCGTGATCATCTGGATAAACATGTGTTGGATGCCGGGCTTTATCGGGATGCGATTGAGGCCATCAAGCAGGATTTGGGCAACCGAATCGTGGTTCAAATCACGACAGAAGCTGTTGGTGTGTATCAGGCAGACGAACAAATGGCTGTTGTGCGTGCCGTAAACCCTGAAGCTGTGTCTTTGGGGTTGCGCGAACTGATGCCAGAAAATGGCGATGAAAAAGCCTTTGCTGCCTTTTGTGAATGGATGAGTACAGAACGGATCTGGCCGCAGTTTATCCTTTATGACGCCTATGACATGCGCCGCCTGATCGACCTGCAAGCCCGTGGATTGATACCTTTTGATAAACTGGCTGTACTGTTTGTGCTTGGCAGGTATGGTAAACAACAAGCCAATCCGAAAGAATTGTTGTCGTTTCTGAGTGTTTATGAGGAAGGTATTGATTGGGATTGGAGCGTCTGCGCCTTTGGTGACCGGGAAAATGCCTGTATCAGTGCCGCAGCCTGTTTGGGCGGGCATGGGCGGATTGGTTATGAAAATAATCGCAAGCTGGCAGACGGTACCATCTCAAAGGATAATGCAGAGTTGATTGATCAGGCCGTTTATACAGCCAAATTGATTGGACGAAAACCGATGAATGCAGAGGAGGTGCGCGCACGCTATGGTTTGCGGCAATAATAAAAAAGTCATAAAAACAAAGGCTTGGTTTTGCGATGCAATAAATGTTTCAAGATGTTTCAAATACTAAAACAACTGTTGCAGATATATAAAAACTATGCTTAGGTATTAGATAGAAAAACGTCGCAAATAATCACAAATGTCCCAACATCAAAGTGAAACGCGGCGATCAAGAAATAACCGCTGAAAAAAATATGAAGGGTTTGAGTTTTAGACCTTTCAAACTTGATCCAAAAGAATGTTCTTAAGGATTACTATTTTAATTGAAAACATACCGTTGCAGGAGAGAGATACATGTTTTTCAAAAAAGCCTTCGTAGCCACAGCTGCCGTTGTCGGTTTTGCCGCCGCTTCCATGGGCGTGTCCCAAGCTGAGCAAAAATTCATTACTATCGGTACAGGTGGTGTGACAGGTGTGTATTACCCAACGGGTGGTGCGATTTGCCGTCTGGTGAACAAGAGCCGTAAAGAACATGGCATTCGTTGTTCCGTAGAATCCACAGGTGGTTCTGTTTACAACATCAACACAATTGCAGCTGGCGAACTGGACATGGGTGTTGCCCAGTCAGATTGGCAGTATCATGCCTATAACGGCACAAGCAAGTTCAAGGATAAAGGGCCGTTTAAAGACCTGCGCGCTGTCTTCTCTGTTCACCCGGAGCCATTTACAGTGATTGCCCGTGCTGACAGCGGCATCAAAAACTTCATGGACCTGAAAGGCAAGCGTGTAAACGTTGGTAACCCAGGTTCCGGTCAACGCGGTACTATGGAAGTTCTGATGGGTGCATTGGGCTGGACGATGGATGACTTCGCACTGGCGTCTGAGCTGAAAGCTGCTGAACAGTCCAAAGCCCTGTGTGACAACAAAATCGATGCGATGATCTACACTGTTGGTCACCCAAATGGGTCCATCAAAGAAGCTACAACATCTTGTGACAGTGTTCTGGTCACTGTGGATGGCCCGGTTGTTGAAAAACTGATCGCGGACAACCCATATTACCGTGTGGCAACAATTCCAGGCGGCATGTACCGTGGCAATGATGCGGACACCATGACTTTTGGTGTGGGTGCAACATTCGTTTCTTCCACAGCAACGCCTGCTGATACTGTTTATCAGGTTGTAAAAGCTGTGTTTGAAAACTTCGACACCTTCAAAAAACTGCACCCTGCTTTTGGTAATCTGAAAAAAGCACAAATGGCAAAAGACGGTTTGTCTGCGCCAATTCATGACGGTGCGGCCAAATACTACAAAGAAGCTGGCCTGAACTAAGGCAGCCTTATGCACAAAGGGATGGACCGTTGGGTTCATCCCTTTTTTGCTAAATTTATAGCCGGGTTTAAAACCTGGACCTCAAACTCCCTGTAATAACTTTTCCCGGTTGTCCCAAAATTTTTGCCGGGTGAGAGAGACAGCTTATGACACAGGAAACAGAGGCTAAGACCGTCTCGCAATCCGCAGACGAGTTGGTTGCAGAAGCCGACACGGGTGGCCGCCGCCCGGAAGGCATCGTTGCACAAATCCTCATTTATACCGCATTGGCCTGGTCTATTTTCCAGGTGTGGTATCCTTCCCCCCTTCCATTTGCATTCAATTTTGGTGTTTTTAACGAGACACAAGCCAAGGTGATCCATCTCGCCTTTGCAATTTTCCTCGCATTTATGGCTTTCCCGGCGACCAGTCGTTCGCCGAAACGATACATCCCGATCTATGACTGGGTTCTGGCAATTCTCGCCACCGGCAGTGTGATGTATCTTTATGTTTTTTATAGAGAATTATCTGAACGCCCGGGTGACCCCACCCAAACCGACGTGATTGTTGCCGTTATTGGTATGGCAACCTTGCTTGAAGCAACCCGTCGCGCGCTTGGCCCGCCTTTGATGATCGTGGCCTCGATCTTTATGGTCTATACCTTCTTCGGCCCCTACATGCCGGATGTGATTGCCCATAAAGGGGCGTCTATCAACAAAGGGATGTCGCATTACTGGCTGACAACTGAAGGGGTCTTCGGCGTTGCCTTGGGTGTATCCACATCCATGGTCTTCCTGTTTGTTTTGTTTGGCGCCTTGCTGGAACAGGCCGGTGCAGGGAATTATTTTATCCGCGTGGCCTTTGCCATGATGGGACATATGCGTGGTGGTCCGGCCAAAGCGGCTGTTGTGTCTTCTGCCATGACCGGGATGATTTCCGGTTCATCCATCGCCAACGTCGTGACCACCGGGACCTTTACGATCCCGTTGATGAAAAAGGTCGGGTTTTCGCCTGAAAAATCAGGTGCGGTAGAGGTTGCGTCCAGTACCAACGGGCAACTGACCCCGCCGATCATGGGTGCGGCTGCCTTTTTGATTGTGGAATATACCGGCATACCGTTTATCGAAGTAATCAAACACGCCTTTCTGCCCGCAATTATTTCTTATATCGCGCTGGTTTATATCGTGCATCTGGAAGCCATGAAGGCCGGGATGCAGGGCTTGCCCAGAACCAATAAACTGGATCGGATGGGCAAGCTCATTGGCGCGTTAAGTGTCTTCATCATTCTGGGTACATTGATCTGGATTATGCCGCCATTGCTCGGCTGGGTGAAAGCTGCAGCGGGTGAAGCGACGATCTATGTGGTTGGCATTGGCGTGATTGCGATTTATGTGGCCTTGCTGAAATTTGCTGCACGTTATCCTGAACTGGATACATCGACAGAAATTAACGAACTTCCCCCTATTGGCCCAACGGTCAAAGTCGGTCTTTACTTCCTGCTTCCGGTTGTTGTGCTGGTCTGGTGTTTGACGGTTGAACGTCTGTCGCCCGGTCTGTCGGCTTTCTGGGCAACGGTCTTTATGATGTTTATCGTTGTGACCCAACGTCCATTAATGGCCATCTTCCGTGGTAATCAGGATACATTCGTTGCTATCCGCCAGGGCTTCTGCGATTTGCAGGAAGGTCTGATTTCCGGGGCGCGTAACATGATCGGGATTGGTGTTGCAACAGCAGCTGCCGGGATCGTGGTCGGCACTATTACATTGACCGGGATCGGTCTTGTGATGACCGAATTTATCGAACTGATTTCCGGTGGATCGGTCATGCTGATGCTTGTCTTTACCGCCATTATCAGTCTGATCTTGGGGATGGGATTGCCGACAACGGCGAACTATATCGTGGTATCATCACTGATGGCGCCTGTGATTGTGGCACTGGGGGCGAAAAGCGGCCTGATTGTGCCGTTGATCGCGGTCCATCTGTTTGTGTTCTACTTCGGGATATTGGCGGATGATACGCCGCCTGTGGGGCTGGCCGCCTTTGCGGCGGCTGCGATTTCACAGGGTGATCCGATCAGGACCGGTCTGCAAGGCTTCATGTATGATATTCGAACGGCGATCCTGCCCTTTATGTTTATCTTCAATACCGAACTGTTGATGATCGGGATAACGGGGCCTCTACATCTCATATCCGTGGTGGTGGTGGCCGTCATAGCCATGCTGGTCTTTGCTGCCGCAACCCAAGGCTTCTTCCTGGTGAAGAACAAGCTTTGGGAAACGGCCGCCTTGTTGTTGATCGCCTTCACCATGTTCCGACCTGCCTTCTGGATGGATATGATCATTCCACCCTTTGAAGACAGGCCGGGTACGGAATTGATGATGCAGGCCGAAGCAGTTCCTGCCGATGGTGATCTGACCATTCAAATCGCCGGGGTCAGTATCGAAGGTGATGAAGTTTCAAAAGCTGTGATCCTGCCGATGGGACCAAAAGCCAGCGGTGCGGAACGTCTTCAGTTTGCAGGGATTGATCTGCGTACAGAAGATGGCAAAGCGATTGTTGATAACGTGACCTTCGACAGTCCGGCACAAAAACTGGGCGTGGATTTTGACTTTGAAATTGTTGGCGTACAGGTGAAAACTGATCGTCCTTCAAAACAGGTTATGTTGATTCCGGCTCTGTTGCTGCTGGCGCTGGTGATCCTGATGCAACGTGGTCGCCGTGCTAAAATGGCAGCTTCTGATCCTGTAACAGCCTGATAGGAAATTGGGAAATGTATAAAGATATCCTCTTGCCCATCGACTTGGCAGAGCCAAGTTCGTGGGAAAAATCCGTCCCGACCGTGATCCAGATGGCGCGGGACTATGAAGCCAAACTGCACCTGATGACGGTCATTCCTGATTTTGGCAGCTCGCTTGTCGGGTCCTTCTTCCCGAAAGGGTTTGAAGAAAACGCTATGCAGGAAATCAAAAAGCAGTTGAAAGCCTTTGCCGCTGAGCATATCCCGGATGATATCTCGGTCCAGCGCATCATTGCCAACGGCACGGTTTACGATGAGATTTTGGGCGTCTGTGACAAGATGAACATTGATCTCATTGTGCTGGCTGCCCATAGCCCGAAATTGGGTGATTACCTGCTTGGCCCCAACGCAGCACGTGTTGTGCGCCATGCCAAATGTTCCGTCTTTGTGGTGAGAGGATAGAGTTATGACAAAACGCCATGGCAAGTGCTTGTGTGGATCGGTTGAGATCGAAATTGATGTTGTCGATAACAAGATAAGCGCTTGTCATTGTGACATGTGCCGCCGCTGGTCCGGTGGCCCGTTCACCGGACATTATTTTGAAGGGGACGTGACCTGGAAAGGCGAGAAATTTATCGGCATTTATAAATCATCAGACTGGGCGGAGCGCGGGTTTTGCAAGAAATGCGGCTCCAACCTGTTCTGGCGGATGAGTGAAACGCAAACCTCTTTCGCCACAGGTCTGTTTGATGATGCAGATCAGAATAAATTTGAGATGAGTGTGCAATACTTCATAGATGAGAAGCCAGAATTCTATACATTCTCTAATGACTGTAAAACCATGACGAGCGAAGACATTATGAAAGAATTCGGTCCGTCAGACACTTGATTTCGAAAGTTAGTGATTATGAGTCTTGATGTAGTATTGATGTATGCGGTGGTCTCGTTCTTTTATGTGATCAGCCCCGGTCCCGCGATTTTCCTTGCGATTTCAAATGGCATGACCCAATCCATGCGGGCTGTTTGTATGTCCTCGCTGGGCAATATCATTGGATTGTTTATCCTGTCTGCGGTTTCCATGTTTGGCCTTGGCGCGTTGTTGATGACATCTGCCACCCTGTTTATGGCAGTGAAGGTCATCGGGGCGATCTATCTGGTCTATCTGGGGATCAAACAGTTTAAAAATAGCCGGGCGGCCAAACTGGCCGGGATGGAAGGTCATGCTTTGCCGAGACGTTCTTACGGGAATGTGTTTCGTGAAGGCTTTTTTCTGGCGGTGACCAATCCCAAACCTATCCTGTTTTTCACAGCCCTGTTTCCGCAGTTTCTAAATCTGGAAAGTGCCTTGATGCCGCAGTTTTTCGTGCTGACCAGCATCTTTATGTTCTTCTCGTTCTTTTCGCTTAGCAGCTATGGGCTGGTGTCGAAAATGGCCAAAGGCTGGCTGTCGGATCAGAAGCGCATGATGTGGTTCCACCGCATCACGGGCGGTATCTTCATTGCGATGGGCGTAAGCCTGCTCCAGCTAAAGCGGGCTGCTTCCAACTAACCCTTTAAACGCTCAATCGGTAAGGCAAAGGGTGGGCGCAGCTTGGCGGTTGTGCGCACCAATGCTTTACCGCTGAGCATTTCTGCCCCTAAATCCAGAAATTCAGCCAGTTGTGCACGCTGGGTGATGCCAAACATATAGCTTTTGGCCCCCAGACTATCGATCTCACCTTGCAGGGCGATCAGTCGATCCGGGGATATGCCGGATGCTTCCGTCAGGGCAGAAAGGTCAATCCCGATCCAGTCAAAGCCTTCGCAAGCAGGCGCTTTAAAATCACCTGTGGCCGAGGGGGTAAAGGCCAGACCATGGACCAGTTCTTTCAAGCGGCCAACCAGTGTGCCGAGTTCATCCATATCCCATACACCATCATCCATGATTTCCAAAATCAGGTAGTTTTTGCGCAGATCGTGGGTAAAACGTGCCAGCATTTCGAAGAATTTTTCCTGCATGTCACCACGCAGGCTGCTGGAATGAAGTGGCACGAAGACAGGGGTCCTGATTTTTTTATTGATCAGCGGGAACAATGTTTTCCCGGTAGTCTGCATCACCCAGATATCAATCTTGAAACGCTGTTCAGCTGTCTTGTGCCCACTGTAAGCACGCGCCCCTTCGATCTTGGGCGCGCCTGGTTTTTCATAGTTTAACAGGGCTTTATAGGTGGCAAGGCTTTGGGATGTCTTATCCCAACACGGCGCAAAGCTTAAAGAATAAGGCGACGTTGGTTTGGCCGGGGCTTTTTTAGGTGTTGGTTTTTCTTCACCTGTTTTTTCAGCCTCCATGCTGACCCATTGCGGATCATCATCACCTTCTTTTTCTTTTTTATCCTGATCCATCTTTTTCCAGTTTGGACGAGTGGATGCGATCTTGTCATGCTGGTTTTTCTGCCAGTCCGTATCATGTTCGGTACTGTGGTGTTCGTTTTTCTGCCAGTTGTCGTCTCTTTCGTCGTGCGTGACTTGGTTTTTTTCCCATTTGTCTTCGGGATCAGTCTCTTTGTCATCTGCCCAGTGACGTTCGCGCCAGGCGGGGCCGATGTCATCATCGGAAATGGTGTCGGCCTGGTCCTTATCGTGCAGGATTTTGGTCCCGGCTTTGGTTTCATCAGGCACGACGCCTGCATCCCCAGCGGACTCCCCTTCGCGACCAGCTTTTTCCAGTTTCCGGATATCCAGTTTGCCATCTTCGGTCAGGGCGTCTTTCGGATCAACGCCAGCCACGCGGATCAAGGGACGTTTGGATCCATCAAAGCGTTCCCCAATGATCTTGAGACCTAATTCTTCGGCAATGTCATAGGCGCGCGCGGCCCCGTCCATTTCAGAAAGCCTGGGGAACAGCATGATGTAAATCTCTTTACTTTGATGTTCCCAGCGGTTGCCTTCGCCAATGCGTTGACGTAGCACACTTTCGGTCAAAAGGAAGATTTTAGCTTCGCGTTTATCCCAGATTTCGCCCAAGGCTTCATGGAATTCCGTTAAACTGAGGACGTGGATTTTGCCCAGGTCATCCATGTCATCCTGACTGACAATATCTTCGATACTGACTGAAATATCATCGGACATAAAGCCGTCATCATCGATATGCACAAGCCCGGATTCTGTTGTTTCTCCTGAAGAAAAGAGTTTCTTTGCTTTTTTGATCCACTTGAACACAGTTTAGTCGCCTTAAAGGGTTATATTCATTCAATTCTTTCTATCAGCTTCCTTTACATAAAAAAAGGGCGAAGGTCATTGAAACCTTCGCCCAATAGTGTTGATGAAGACTAGTGGGGCAGGGGCCTGCCCCTTTATCATCAAGGGGAGAGATTAGCGGCGGTATTCTTCCGGAATAAAGGCCATGCCGTCGGTTTCTTCACCCATGGCATTGTGGCATTCGATACAGAAGGTCATGCCTGCAGAATTCTTGCCGTTGGTTTGACCCCAAAGGGAGCCATCGGCCATAATCATGGTGTATTTCCAGTTCCAGGAAGCTTTATTCCAGCCAGATGGCATTTTTTCCATCAAGAAGAGGGGGCCGACTTCAGCCGTACCATCTTTTTTACCAATGATGGTTGGCTTGGCGATGATGGAACCAGCAGGCAGTTTGCCGGATTCTTCAAATTTTGCATAGGCCTTGCCTGTTTCGTTCACGATATTGACCATGTAACGATCGCCATGCGTGCTGGATTGATAGGGGCTCTTGGTCACATTGATCCAGTCAAAGAACTGGGCAGCTTCGGGCAGGCCAGATTTTGCATAGGTGGTGCGCATGTCATTAACCAGACGATCCCATTCCGCAGTTGCTTGCGCATCTGTCAGTTCTGCAGGGGCAGCAGCGGCACAAGGGTTGGCAGCGCAAGGGTTAGCGGCACAAGGATTAGCCGCGCATGGATTTGCGGCACAAGGGTTCTTCGCGGCACAGGGGTTAGCCGCGCATGGGTTCTTCGCGGCACAGGGGTTAGCCGCGCATGGGTTCTTCGCGGCACAGGGGTTAGCCGC
>NZ_JAWLVJ010000005.1:72606-205156 GCF_033100395.1 Terasakiella sediminum
CATGGGTTCTTCGCGGCACAGGGGTTAGCCGCGCATGGGTTCTTCGCGGCACAGGGGTTAGCCGCGCATGGGTTCTTCGCGGCACAGGGGTTAGCCGCGCATGGGTTCTTCGCGGCACATGGGTTAGCTGCGCAAGGGTTCTTCGCGGCACATGGGTTAGCTGCGCAAGGGTTCTTCGCGGCACATGGGCTAGCTGCGCAAGGGTTTTTCGCGGCACATGGGTTAGCCGCGCAAGGGTTCTTCGCAGCACAAGGGTTAGCAGCGCAAGGATTTTTCGCCGCACAGGGGTTCTTGGCACAACATGGGTTTTGCGCACAGGCTTTGGCTGCACATGGGTTTGCCTGAGCAGGTGCAATGTTGCCCAGGGTCGCAATCCCTATTCCTAGCCCAAGGGCCAAAGGTGTGATAGAGCTGCAGAAAAGAGTTTTGCGAAAAGTCATGAAAAGCCTCCGATAAGATAAAACAGCGTCAGTGCTGTAGTAAGATTTATTTGCCTGAAACCATCATGTGCTTTTCTGAAAGTGGCGTCTTTAAACAAAGCCATCACACCCCATCAACAAAATGTGATAAGTATTTGAGGACCAGAAACGTTAGAGAAGCTTTAGAAAGAACGTTCCTGGACATGAATGGGGATACTGGAAGCGATGACTGTAAACTTGAAAGACCTGTCAACTGAACGGCTGCAAAAGATGCTGGAAGCTGGGGCGATGGTGGAAGAATGCCACCGGGTGCTGGCTAAAGTGGGTGAGAATATCGTTTCTGATATTTTAAAAGGTACAGGCACTTTTTATCAGATGAACCATTATCCTGAAGGCGATGTTTATGATCATGAAACCCACGGGCAGTATTATTATCACGCCCACCGTGATGGCGAACATGGTCACTTTCATCTGTTTTTGCGCCCCAAAGGCATGCCCGATGGCGTAAACCCGGTGAAGGTTGCTGATTATGAAGAACCAGCTGCTGCCAATGATGCGCTCAGCCACCTGATCGCCATTTCCATGGATGCCTATGGCATTGCGCAATCGCTCTTTACCACCAACCGCTGGGTGACGGCGGAATATTGGTATGATTGTGAAGATGTCATCAAGATGCTGGACAGTTTCGAGATTGATCACGCCAGCCCGTCCTGGCCCGCCAACAAATGGGTCGGGGCCATGGTACAGCTGTTCTATCCGCAGATTTGTACCCTGCTGCGCCAACGTGATGAGGTCATCAAGGACTGGGAAAAAGCCCATCCGGATCGTAATGTCTATGAAGACCGCGATATGGAAATTCCGTCTGAAATGTCGTGTGATTATCTAAAGCAAATCGAGTTGATTACAGCAGAAATTGCGAGCCGCGCATAAGCAACCCCTGTTATTCAAAACGAAACGGGCTATATTCTAAAGATATATTTTCTTTGGATTATTTTTCATGCGCTCACTTTCACAGGATGCCCCGAAATCTTCGGGCTCACGTAATGACTGGAAAACGTTAAAAACGCTTCTCCCTTATCTCTGGCCCAAGGACGCGATGAATTTGCGCGTCCGCGTGGTGATTGCCCTTTTGCTTCTGGCTGCATCCAAGGCGACCAACGTTTCAGTGCCACTGTTTTATAAAGAGGCTGTGGATACGCTTAGTCTGAATGACGGCGTCGGTCTGGTGGTTGTACCTGTCATGTTGCTGATTGCTTATGGGGTAGCCCGTGTCATGGCCCAGGCTTTTGGGGAATTGCGTGATGCGGTCTTTGCCCGCGTCGGCCAGCGTGCCATCCGTGATGTGGCGCTCAAGACCTTTAACCACCTTCATCGTTTGGCCTTGCGTTTTCATGTGCAGCGCCAGACGGGCGGGCTGACCCGATCGATTGAACGCGGGACCAAGGGGATTGATTTCCTCCTGAATTTCATGCTGTTCAACATCCTGCCGACCCTGCTGGAAATCGTGCTGGTCTGCGGGATTTTATGGGCACTTTATGACTGGACCTTTGCAGCCGTCACCTTTGTCACCATCGCAAGCTATATCGCCTGGACTTTGATCGTGACGGAATGGCGCATCAAATATCGCCGTCATATGAATAAAAGCGACAATGAAGCCAACACGAAAGCGGTTGATTCACTGTTGAATTTCGAAACGGTCAAATATTTCACCAATGAAGATCATGAGGCCCGGCGTTATGACGTGGCCCTCAGATCATTCGAAGAAGCGTCGGTCAAATCCAAGGTGACGCTCAGCTTGCTCAATATCGGGCAGGGGGCGATTATCTCCATCGGCCTGATCGCTGTGATGATCATGGCAGGCTATGGCGTGCAGGATGGCACCATGACGCTGGGTGACTTTGTGCTGGTGAACAGTTACCTGATGCAGCTTTATATGCCGTTGAATTTCTTAGGGTTCGTATACCGCGAAATCAAACAGTCCCTGATCGATATGGAACATATGTTCTCCCTGCTGGATCAGGAAGCTGAAATTGCCGATGACGAAGATGCGACGGACCTGCCCGAAGGCGGCGGCGATGTGGTTTTTGAAAATGTCTCTTTCGCCTATGATGAACGCCGCCCGATTTTGAAAGAAGTGGACTTCCATGTTCCGGCTGGCAAGACCTGCGCGATTGTGGGGTCCAGCGGGGCAGGGAAATCCACATTATCGCGCTTGCTCTTCCGCTTTTATGATGTCTCCAAGGGGGCTGTGAAGATTGATGGTGCAGATATCCGCAGCATCAAGCAACATGCCCTTCGCAGCAATATCGGCATCGTGCCGCAGGATACGGTCCTGTTTAACGACACGGTCTTCTACAATATCGCCTATGGCCGCCCCGAAGCCACGCCACAGGAAGTGGAAGAAGCGGCGAAGCTTGCGCGCATCCATGATTTTATTATGGATTTACCTGATGGCTATAACACCATTGTGGGCGAACGCGGCCTGAAACTTTCGGGCGGGGAAAAGCAACGGGTTGCCATTGCCAGAACTATCCTGAAGCGTCCACGCATCCTGTTGTTTGATGAAGCCACATCCGCACTGGATACTCATACGGAAAAAGAAATTCAGGTTTCTTTACGTGAAGTGTCAAGCGGCCTGACCACCCTTGTTATCGCCCACCGATTGTCCACCGTTGTTGATGCCGATGAAATCATCGTGCTGGATAAAGGCGAGATCGTGGAACAGGGATCGCACGCTGTCCTGCTCGAAAAAGATGGGGCGTATGCCGCCATGTGGGCGAAACAGCAGGAAGCAGCGCTGGCGCTGGAAACGTTGGAGAAAGTGGGCGAGGCCGATGTGCTGGTACCTGCGGGTGCGGAGTAATTCATTACTGTGTCCCGGCGAAGGCCGGGACCTTTTTGAAACCTTACATGTCATAAAAGAGGCCCCGGCCTTCGCCGGGGAACAGAGGAAATAAAAAGCCCTTCTTCGCGTAGGTAGGCGCAAAGAAGGGCTCTTGGTGACTAAAGACTTTTTAAGGGGATATAGGGCTCTTTAGTCGTTGGCCGGATGTACGGTGGAATCTTCGGGGATGGGTTCCATGTCACGTACATAAAAGGCCACCGGGGGCGGTGCTGCTGGCTCCAACCGATCGGGAGGTGAGGGCGTATCGTATCGGCTGGGGTGAGGGCCATAGTAATTGACCAACCGCGCCGCGTCCCGGTGAACTGGTTCGGCAAAACATTGGACGGACCCCAATTGCTTGTAGCAATAACGAGGTTCCCAGTCATAGACGGCCTCTTCGTATTTATCTACGTATCCACAGGCGCTTAGGCCCATCAGGCCGCCTATCACCAGTCCTAGTTTCACCGCTCTATTCATTGTTTTGGTCCTCTTTATGTCACGTCATCCCTGCGAAGGCAGGGATCTGGTTTTTGTTGTTAGATTCCTGCCTGCGCAGGAATGACGCGTGTTATGCAAAATAGAACTGCAAAGAGGATGCCAAAAATGAAAAGGGGCTGTTAAAAGTTAACAACCCCTTAAAATTCAATTGGTTAACAAAGTGTTTATGAATTCACATCCACGACAACGCGTCCCTGAACTTCCCCTTTGAGGATTTTTTTGCCGTAACTAGGCAAATCTGACAGGGCAATATCTGTGGTCATGGTCCCCAGAACATCTTCCGGCAGTTCATTGACCAGTCGGTTCCAGGCGGTAACACGCTTGTCATAAGGACAGGTCGCACTGTCGATCCCCTGCAAAGTGACACCGCGCATCAAAAATGGCAGGACGGTTGTGTTGAGCTCATTGGATGCTGCAAGACCAACTGAGGCACAGCAGCTCCAGTATTTCAGCGTTGCCAGTACATGGTGCAGGGTGGATCCGCCCACATTATCAATGGCCCCGATCCAGCGTTCAGCCCCAAGCGTACCTTTGGGACCTTGTTCCAGCTCGGACCGTTCAACAATGTTGGTGACACCCAGTTCTGTCAGATAATTGTGCGACGCCTCTGACCCCGTAGAGCCTGCCACCTGATAGCCAAGACGCGCCAGGATCGCACAGGCAATGGACCCCACACCACCGGAGGCACCGGTCACCAGAACTTCACCGTCTTGTTCCGGATGCAGGCCATGATCTTCCAGTGCCATCACGGACAGCATGGCAGTATAACCCGCCGTCCCAATCGCCATGGCGCGCTTGGTTGAAATCTCATCAGGCAGCGGCACCAGCCAATCAGCCTTGACGCGGGCTTTTTGCGCATAGCCACCCCAGTGGATTTCCCCTACACGCCAGCCGTTAAGGACGACGCGGTCACCGGGCTTGTAGCGATCATCGCTGGACTCTTCGACCACACCAGAAAAATCGATCCCCGGCACATGGGGATATTCTTTCACCAGCTTGACAAGGCCATTCATGATCAGCCCGTCTTTAAAGTTAAGGGTGGAGTAGTCGACTTTGACCAGAACCTCGCCAGCAGGCAGGTCATCTTCGGAAACGGATTTGATCTCGAGCGATGGACCGTTATCGGTTTGATCCAGAAGGAGTGCATTGAATGACATGGGGGAACCTCACTGATTTATTATTATGAGATCACGATACAAAATGTTCGAAGCCCGATCAATCTTTGAGGTTGTTTAATTACAATATTTTACCTAAGCTCGCTTTAGGTGTGCGATATGCAAATGGGGTAGGGGAATGAGAGATGTAATCAAGAATATCGATCCGGGTGCGGACCGATTGTATAAAACGTTTTTGCATTCAGAGTGCCAAAATGGTGAATTTTTTAAAATATATATCGTAAATTTACTTTTCACGTTTTTGACTTTAGGAATCTTTCGTTTTTGGGCGAAAACAAGAAATCGTCGTTATATCTTCAGCCGCATGAAGCTGCTTGGTGACGGCTTTGAATATACAGGGACAGGCAAAGAGCTTTTATTGGGCTTTGGGGTTGTTATGGTTTTTATCATTTTGCCTTTTGGGATTCTGCCTGCGGGCTATGCAGAAAGTATATCGCTGACGAACCCCGAGCTATCGGGAACAATATATACTCTTCAGGCGATTTTTTTCTTCTGTTTATTCCCTATCGCTGTCTTTCGTGCCTATAGATATATTGCCTCACGCGTGAACTGGCGTGGTGTGCGGTTTTCCCAAGTCGGCAGTACGTTTGGATATTGGTGGCGTTGGATGCTTTTCACCTTAGCTATGCCATTTACGGGTGGTCTTATATTCCCCTTAAGACATGCTGTCATGTCACGCTATTGGGCTAATAATATGCGATTTGGTAATCAGGTCTTTCAAACACAGATAAAAGCGAGAAGTCTTTATAAGTCTTATTTGCTTTCCTATATTATTGTTATATCGGGGCTTGTTATTTCTTTTGGCGTTTTTAGTTACGGCATCAGTGAAATCGAGACCCGGATGGCCTTACCTAATGGAGAGTTGCCTGAAGTTGCAGTCGCACTTCAGGGGGGACTCGTTTTCGGGTTGGGGTTGTTGAACCTGCTGGTTTGGGTACTTGCAATGAGTTTTTATTATGCCAAATATTTTAGCCAGGCAATCAGCGAAACCAGCGTAAATGGTTGTTCGTTTTATGCGCGGGTTGGCCCACTGAAATTATTGGGCTTTCACGCGGTCAATCTTATGATCATGATTGTGACATTTGGTTTGTCTTATCCTTTCATTATGTCACGATATATGTCTTTTATCTCAGAAAACGTTAAGGCACGAGGCATCGAAAGTCTGGAACAAACCATTCAGATTGAACGTGACGAGCTGAAAACGGGCGAAGGTTTGGCAGATGCGCTGGACGTGGGGGCCTTCTAAAAGATGGGCTACCCCGCATCATTTGTGGATGGACAAAGTGCACGTCGTTATGATGTGCGTCTGAGCTTTTCCGGCAGACTGTTGGTTATTTCTGATTTGCAAGGCGAATGCCTGGGCGCGTGGGAGACAACACATATTGCGCCAATTGATCGTGTTGACCCCAGGCAACCTTTGATCCTGTCGTCGTCAAAACATGCGGGTGCGCGGCTTCAGATTACAGATGAGAGTACCCGAAGCTGGATCTATAACATCATTCCCGGTCTTGTCAGTCGCAATACTTATAAGAAAGAAAGCCGACTTGCCTGGTGGCTGACGGCGGCAACGGTTGCAAGCGCGGCGGGAATTTATTTTCTGCTGCCTGTTGCAGCGCAGATTGCTTTGGCTCTTGTCTCCGTGGAGTGGGAACGTGATATGTTCAAAGGGGCTGGGGTGCAGTTTGCTGGGCAGTTGGGGGCCGATAAACTCTGCACCTATCCCAAAAGTGTCGATATTCTTGATGATATGGTGGTGCGGATCGTTGGGCCGGAAAAAGCCAAACAGATGACCGTCCGCGTGGTGGATCACAAGATGGTAAATGCCTTTGCCACGCCAGGTCAGGAAATTATCCTGATGCGCGGGTTGATTGAGAAAGCCGACAGTCCGGGCGAGGTTATGGGTGTACTGGCCCATGAACTCGGGCACGTGGATCATCGCCATCCGATGCAGGCTGCCCTTCGTGGGGCTGGCCTGACGTTTTTATTGGCGGCGCTTTCCGGGGGCAGCATGATGGATCTGGCCGGATTGCTGGCCGAAACATCTTATAGCCGGGATCACGAACGCGAAGCTGATGCTTATGCGCTGGAAGCATTGAAACGCGAAGGTGTCAGCACACAAGGCATGGTGAAGTTTTTTAAAAAACTGGATCATGAAAATCATGGTTTGGAAACGGCCCTTCAATTTATCTCCACCCACCCGATGTCAGAAGACCGGGCAGCCTTCCTTGACGCCCAAAAAGGGGGGGGACCTGCTTTGTTCGATCAGGATTGGGCAGACTTGAAAAATATCTGCTCAAAAACCGATCAAATCTAGGTTCAACTTTCCGATTCCTTATGGCGGATTAGGAAAATTGATAGAAGAGGTTGAAATTTCCTTTCGATTGAAACCGAAAATTGGATGCATACTTAGTCAAATAGGATCATTTTTGGTGATTTACGAATTTCATATGACAGTTTCTTGACTTCTTGGTTAAGAAGAATCAAAGTTGCTTGAAACAGGACACTCAAACGATAACAAAAAATTATATGACCAGAGATTTTCCGGCCTTAGAAGTTTCAGATATTCACAAGCAATTTGGCGACCTTGAGGTGCTGAAGGGGGTGTCCCTGACAGCGCAGTATGGCGATGTGATTTCCATTATCGGATCAAGCGGGTCCGGTAAAAGTACCTTCCTGCGCTGCCTCAATTTGCTGGAACGCCCAACACAGGGTTCGATCCGCGTGGCGGGTGAAGATATGAAGCTGAAGCGAGAAAAAGATGGTCAGCTGGGCGCAGCGGACAAAAAACAGATTACCCGCCTGCGTGCAGAAATCGGTTTTGTGTTTCAGGGCTTTAACCTGTGGGCTCATATGGATTTGATGGAAAATATCATCGAAGGCCCAACCCAGGTCAAAGGCATGTCCAAAAAGGAAGCGACCGAAAAAGCAGCTGAGCTTTTAAACAAGGTCGGCCTTTATGAAAGAAAAGATCATTATCCGTCACAACTGTCCGGTGGTCAGCAGCAACGCGCCGCCATTGCCCGTGCGCTCGCGATGGAGCCGGAACTACTGTTGTTTGACGAACCCACATCTGCATTGGACCCCGAACTGGTCGGTGAGGTCTTGAAAGTCATGCAGATGTTGGCGGAAGAGGGGCGCACCATGCTGGTTGTGACCCATGAAATGGGATTTGCGCGCGAGGTCTCCTCGCATGTGATGTATTTGCATCAGGGACAGGTCGAAGAATTCGGCCCGCCCAAAGATGTGTTTGAAAATCCGAAATCAGAACGGATGAAACAATTTATCAGTACCGAACTCTAAAAAACAAAATTCGGACTGGTTAGGGACTAAAATTTAAGTGTTAAGACAAGCAATTCACGGGAGAATTATTTTATGAAAAAGATTGCAATTGCGCTGGCGGGCCTTTTGGCCATGGGTGTTGCAACAGCCGAAGCCGGCGATAAAATTCGCATTGGCACAGAAGGCGCTTACCCTCCGTTTAACAATATCGATAAGCAAGGTAAGGCACACGGGTTTGACGTGGATATCGCCAATGCCTTGTGCGAGCAAATGAAGGCAGATTGCGAAATCATCGCACCGCTGGACTGGGATTCTATCATCATCGGTCTGCAGAAAAAGAAATATGATGCCATCGTTGCTTCCATGTCGATTACGCCGGAGCGTCAAAAAGCGGTTGCGTTCACAGATCCTTACTATTCAAACAACCTGACCATGGTTGCCAAGGAAGGTTCCACATTGGACCCTAAAAATTTGGAAGGTAAAACTGTTGGCGCACAACGTGCAACCATTGCTGCAAACTATGTAACCGATACGCTGAAGGGCGTGACGCCAAAGCTTTATGATACGCAGGAAAATGCCTATTTGGACCTGGCATCCGGCCGTATTGATGTGCTTCTGTCTGACAAACTGCCTGCTTATGACTGGCTGCGTTCTGACGAAGGCAAAGGTTATGCCTTCCTGGGGGATGCGATTGACGTAAACGACAAGATCGGTATTGCTGTTCGTAAAAAAGACAATGAACTGCGCGAAAAATTCAACGCCGCGCTGAAAGCCATTGTTGAAAATGGAACGTATGAGAAGATCAACGCGAAATATTTCCCGTTCTCCATCTTCTAAGTTGATGAACTGGTGCCCCTTGTTTAATGCAAGGGGCCCTTTCTCTTTTGAAAGACCGATATGATCGACCTTCAGGGATTTGGACCACAGATCGCCCTTGGCGCATGGATGACACTGCAAGTTGCTGTGTGTGGCCTTTTGCTTGGCCTGATGTTTGGGCTGGGCGGGGCAGCGGCAAAATTGTCGCGCTTTGCGGTTCTGCGCGGGATCGGTCAAAGCTACACCACGGTCGTTCGTGGTATCCCGGAAATTCTGATTGTTCTGCTGGTTTATTTTGGGGGCGAAGATATCATCAACCGCATCGCGGAAAGCGTCGGCTATGATGATTATGTTGAGATTAACGTCTTTGCGGCGGGTGTAACGGCCCTTGCGCTGTCGTTCGGGGCCTATGCAACCGAAGTGTTTCGCGGCGCCATTCAGTCTGTCCCCAAAGGTCAGATCGAAGCCGCTGTTGCCATCGGGATGCGCGGATACAAGATTTTTTGGCGTATTACCTTTCCTCAGGCCATGCGTCTGGCCATCCCTGGGCTTGGCAACCTGTTTCAATGTCTGTTGAAAGATACCTCTTTGGTGTCCTTGATTGCGCTGCCGGAACTGATGCGAAATTCCGCCATCGCTATCCAGAATACCAAAGAACCTTTTACCTTTTATTTCGTCGCTGCCATCATTTATCTGATGATCACGGCTGCGGTCATGCTGGGGCAGACGTATGCGGAACGCTGGGCCAATAAAGGGGTGAAGAGGGCAGCATCATGAATTGGGAAGAAATCTATATCGCCCTTCCCAAACTGCTGGATGGGGCATTGCTGACACTGGAACTGGTTATCCTTGCCTGTGTAGCAGGTTTCCTGATTGCCGTGCCTGTGGCACTGATGCGCAGTTCGCGAAACTGGTGGCTGCGCAATATTCCGCTGGTCTATACCTTCTTTTTCCGCGGCACACCGATGCTGGTGCAGTTGTTCCTGCTTTACTATGGTGCAGCCCAGTTTGAAGCTGTGCGTGAAAGCTTCTTTTGGCCTGTCCTGCGTGAGGCTTACTGGTGTGCGCTTATCGTCTTTGCGCTCAATACAGGGGCCTATACAGCGGAGATTTTCCGTGGTGCTATTCGTACCGTTCCGGAAGGAGAGATTGAAGCAGGCATTGCCATCGGCATGAAAAAACCAACGCTTTATCGCCGGGTTGTCCTGCCACGCGCCATCCGCATGGCCCTGCCGTCTTATGGCAATGAGATCATTTTTATGATCAAAGGCTCGGCATTGGCTTATACCATTACACTTCTGGACTTGACGGGTGTCACCCGTACTATCATTGCCCGCAATTATCTGGCGATTGAAATGTATTTTGCCGCAGGGGTGATCTATTTGCTGATTACCTTCGTATTCATTCAAGTATGGATGCGTGTGGAAAAGCGAATGCTGCGGTTCCAGACACCGCATTAACTACATAGTTCGCTTTTCTTTATCCAGTCTGGTTTCATTTCTTGAATGAAACACTCTAAATGCATGAAATAGCGCGGGTGATTGGTTTCTTTGCGGTATTCAATTATCCATGGATAATGGTTTTTGAATGCATTTAAGAATAAACCACTTTTAGTTTTGAATACGACTTCTCCTTGGCAAATATCGTGTTCAATGCAATATGCTATTTCATCAAGATGATTGAGTATCTGGGTAAGGTTTCGATGATATTTTGGGTCATCGTTCACGATTTTTATAATTGCGGCTTTTTTGTCTGTGTGTTTTGTCTTGGATTTTCGATATTCAATCCAAAAATTGTCTATATAAGCAATTGAATTGTTTATTTCTTTGGTTTCCAGACTGCTAACATACTTCATCGATCGTTCAATGCGTTTGGCTTCTTTATTGTCGGTATATTCCCAGTATGCCCAGGTGGCACTAACGATTAACCCGACAGTTGCGCAAGTTTTGAATATGCCATCACAAATATTAGAAAATGCTTCGCTGTTTGTTCCACTCATGCTTTTCATCCCTTTCGCGAGGTATAAAAGACGAAGAATCCTAGCATTGTAAAATATTGATTTTTACAATTTTATATTGTCATTGCCATATTTGTCAATCTAGAAGCCATAGAATGCTGGGATGAACAGGCTGAAGGCAATCCAGATGATAAAGACAAGCGGTGTGCCTGCAACGATAAAGTCTTTAAAGCTGTAACGTCCTGGGGCCATGACCAGCAGGTTGGTCTGATAACCAATCGGGGTTGCAAAGGCGCAGTTGGCGGCAAAGACGACGGCCACGGCAAAGGCACGTGGATCGACCCCTAATTCATTCGCCATAGAGACCGCAATGGGGGTAAAGAGAACCGCACAGGTCTGTGTGGACAGAACGTTGGTCAGAATGGCGATCAGCAGGAAGAGCGCGGACAAGACGGTCCTCGGGCCCGCACCATCGAGGGCATCAACGACCCCATGGGCAAGGAAGGTCGCAGCGCCCGTTGCCTGCATGGCAGACCCAAGGGCGAGGGCGGCTCCCACCATGGTCACAATCTTTGAGTCAACGGCACGCACGGCTTGCTGGACGCTGAGCGCACCAATTGCAACCATGGCAGCTGCCCCAATTAGAGCGCAGGTCACCGTTGGCAGAACACCAGAACCTGCCAGCAGAACGACACCAGCGAAAATAGCGAGCGCACGTCTGGCATGGTGAACGGCGGGGAGTTCTTCTTTCGACCATTCCAGCAGGATCACATCGCGGTTGGATCGCAGATTATGGATATCGCTTGGGTGACCCTGAACCAACAGGACATCACCGCTTTGCAGGCGGATATCATCCATACGCGCGCGGATCATGCGTGAACGACGCTGAATGCCGATCACTTTACAGCCGGAACGTTGGGCAAAGTTGGTGCCCTGTAGGGTCTGACCGGATAGTTGCGTTGTGGGTGGTAGCATGACTTCCACCAGCATCCGGTCCTGTGTTTTCAGCTCGTCCTCTTCATCACCCTCAGATTCTTCAGCCCCTTCCATCGAAGCAAAGGATTTTTGCACCAGTTCGGGGTGATGGGGTTCCAAAAGGCCATTGTTGCGGGTCAGGACTTCGGTGATGACTTTACGGGTGGCGGCAACCACCAGAATGTCACCGGCATGGATTTTATGGTCTTCAAAGGGCGGCAGGATGTTGCTGCCCTGGTGCTGGATCATGCGTACCGTCAGGTTCGGCAATTCTTTAAAGAAGCCGCCCATGGACTCTTTACCCACTAGCTTGGCACCCGGTGCCACTGTCAGCTGCGCGATAAAGTGCTTGCCGCTATGTTTGGCTTCGCCTTCTTCACCCGTTCGGTCCGGCAGCAGGCGTGGCATGACAAATACCACATAGACCAGACCGATGGAGGCCAGCACAAGACCGGGGATGGTGAAATCAAAGAATTTAAACGGAATTTCACCCAGCTGGATCAGGGCTGAATTCACCAGAAGGTTTGTACCTGACCCGATCAGGGTGATCATCCCGCCCAGAACGGCAGCCGCACTTAAAGGCATCATCACCTTGCTGGCGGATTTATTGATACGTGCGGCCAGCGCTTGCATGATCGGGATAAAGATAACAACCACAGGAATGTTGTTCAGCATGGATGAAATCAACATGCCAACGATAAGGGTCAGAAGGATGGTAATCCAGGTGTTTTTTCCGCCCATTTTCAGCAGGATCTGGGCACCGCGTTCCAACACACCGGTTCGCACCATCCCTTGCCCTACCACCAGCAGGGCAAGCACCGTGATCAGTCCGGTATTGGCAAATCCCATCAACAGGGTATGCGGACTTAACAGATTATCCCCGCTATCATCGACCACCGGGAAGACATGGAAAATCACCATAATCCCGCCAAGGGTGACAAGGGACGTCAGTTCAACCGGGATATCTTCGATGGCATAGGCGATCAGCGCAGCAAGAATAATGATGTAGGTTAACCACATCTGAAAATTTGGACCGAAGATGTCCATTGCGAGTGCGCTCATGCTGCCCCTGATCCTTGTTGTTCTTTTGACATTAAGATATCGCCCAAGATGCTGGGATGCACAAGTGTTTTATAGGCTTTTTTCCATATAGATGACCTCATCCAGCGGATTGTCGTAATAAGGCGCAGACTTATGAAACCCTAAATCATCATAAAGTTTTAGCGCAGGTGTCAGGTGGGAAAGTGTATCCAGACACATGAAACGGTATCCTGAATTTCGGGCTTCTTCAAAAATCAATTCCGCCAGGGCACGTCCGATCCCTTTCTTTTTATAGGCATCACGCACATAAAGCCGTTTCATCTCGCAGGTATCTTTTTTGTCAACCGGCCAGATGGCGACACAGCCGCAGACTTCCCCGTTCCAGCGCGCCAGCAGCATGACGTCATATTTGGCGGCAAGGGCTTTTAATTCTGCCTGAAAGTCCTGAAAACACAGATCAACGCCCAGCCAATCCTGATATTCTGTAAAAAGCTTTTTGATATGGTCCAGATCATCGGCGCTGGTGGCTTTTGTGACAGACAGGCTCATATGGTGATGGTTCCTTTAAGGTAAAGCGCGGCCCGTCCCATCAGTTCCACCCGGTTGCCCTTGATGGTGCAGGTGATATCGCCGCCGCGCTTTGACACTTGCCGGGCATAAAGGGTGGCCTTGCCCAATCGGTCTGCCCAAAAGGGGGCAGAGACACAATGAGCCGCACCCGTAACCGGGTCTTCTTCCAGCCCGTGACCGGGGGCAAAACAGCGTGAAACAAAATCATATCGGCGCCCCGGTGCCGTCAGGATAAATTCGCCGGGTTCAATGCGGGCTAGGGCTTCGTGATCTGGTCTGGCTTTCTTGACCGTATCTTCATCTGTTGTGACGCAGACAACGAAATGGTTTTCATGGGTTTCAAGAATATCTACGCCAAGCGCTTCTTCCAACCCTTCCGGGACAGGGCAGGGTTTGGGGGCATTGGTGGGGAAATCCATGATGATGTCATCGCCCTTTTTAAGGACGATCAGCTCCCCGCTTTGGGTATCAAAATGGATCAGGCTTTTATCGTATCCCAATTCATGAAAGATCACATAAGCCGTTGCCAGCGTGGCATGTCCGCATAGGGGAATTTCGGTCGTAGGCGAAAACCATCTGAGTTGAAACCCTGCTTCATTCGGGATAAAAAAGGCGGTTTCTGACAAATTGTTTTCGGCTGCAATTTTTAACAATATCTTATCTTCCAACCACGCATCCAGCGGCACGACGGCCGCCGGGTTACCTTCAAGCGTTTTGTTGGCAAAGGCATCGACTTGGAAGATCGAAAGGTTCATCAGCGTCAACTTTTTTGGATTTGCTTTTGACCTATAGTAACCTTTTTTTGCCTCTGATTTCTAGGGGGTAAGCGTGATTTCACCTTTTAGATACAAAATCGCACGTCCAAAAAGTTCAACTCGGTCTTCTTTTACACTGCAAAGGACGTTTCCGCCGCGGCTTGATACCTGACGGGCCAGTAATTCGGTTTTCCCCAATCGTTCTGCCCAGAACGGGGCGGCGACACAATGGGCGGACCCTGTGACCGGGTCTTCATCAATCCCATGGGTGGGGGCAAAGCAGCGTGAGACAAAATCGTATTTCTCACTTTTGGCCGTCAGGATGAAATCACCGGGGGTAATATTGCCAAGGGCTTTGAAATCCGGCTTCGCATTGCGGACTTCTTCTTCGCTTTCACAGACCACAAGACAGAATCGATTTTCATGGGCTTCGATGAGTTTTGCACCAATGGCTTCATCCAGTCCTTTGGGGATATCACATGGTGTTGGTGGATTGGCCGGGAAGTCCATGGCAAAGCCATCGTCTTTCTTGCGCACCACCAGTGGGCCACTTTGGGTTTTAAAGACGATTTCGTCTTTGTCGTACCCAAGCTCGCTATAGATAATAAAAGCGCTGGCAAGGGTGGCATGCCCACATAAGGGGACTTCGACCGTCGGGGTGAACCAACGCAGGTGAAAGCCGTTTGTCGTGGGCAGGAAATAAGCGGTTTCCGCCAGATTGTTTTCTGCGGCAATGGCTTGCAGTTTTTCATCTGGCAGCCATTCTGTCAGCGGGATAATGGCTGCTGGGTTACCTTCAAAGACTTTGTCAGCAAAGGCGTCTACTTGATAGATATCTAATTTCATTTTTGCTCTGACTTTATGCGAAATGGATATTAATGCGGCGGTTTTGTTTGCCTTTTTTCTCGATCTTGCCAATGCGGATCAGACCGATTTCTCCGGTGGATTTTACGTGTGTTCCCCCGCAGGGCTGGTAATCCACATCACCCACACGGATGGTGCGCACAGACCCTTGTCCCATCGGCGGTTTGACCGACATGGTGCGGATCAAATCGGGATTGTTTTCCAGTTCTTCATCGGTGATGGCCCCGATCTCAATTGCTTTGTCTGCTTCAATCTCTGCATTGATGGCGGCAGCCAGTGCTTCTTTATCCGGGCTTTCCGGCAGATCAAAATCAAGGCGACTTTTATCCAGGCCGATGGACCCGCCGGAAACTGCCGCATCCACTTTGGAACATAGGATATGAAGGGCAGTATGCATGCGCATCAAAGTATAGCGACGATCCCAGTTGATTTCGCATTTAACCGATGATCCGATGGCGGGCAGGGGCGTGCCTTCTTCAACCAGATGAAGGTGCGCCCCCGTTTCGCGGTCTTTGACCGTATTGGCAATGGTGATGTGTGATCCGTCTTCCAGCGTCAATGTGCCGCTATCGCCGGGCTGACCGCCCCCAGTTGGATAAAAAATGGTCTGATCCAGCAGGATGGCATTGTCCTGATGTCCGGTGACAGTTGCCTGACATTCTTTTAGGTAGCTGTCGGTGCGGAAAAGTTCTTTGGTCATTCATCACCTATTTTATGAGTGTTAACACCATGATCAGTGCGAGGCTGACATAGAGTATGCGGGTTCTTAAAGGATTGTCGATCAGGAAACGACGCATCCAGGCCCCGGCAAAAATCCATGTGCCGCAAACAACATTGGCTGCAGTAAAGATAATCGCCCCGGTCACGGTATCAAGCCCATAAGACGTCGCACCCGCAAAAGCCATCATTAAAGCCTTGGGATTGATCCACTGAAATGCAGCTGCGCGAAAGAAGCCCCAAGGTTTGTCTTCGGTTTCTTCTTCACTGAAATCGGTGGAGGCTGTTGCGATCTTAAATGCGATATAAAGCAACAAGGCCATCGCCACCCATTCTAGCACATCTAAAGCGCCATTGGGCAGCAGGGGCAGGATGGAGCCTACCGCCAGAAACATAAAGCCAAAGCCCAGGTTAATCCCGAACAGGTGTGGCAATGTACGTTTGACACCAAAGCGTACGCCGGATGCCATCAACAGGGAATTGTTTGGCCCGGGCGTGATGGAGGTCACGAAGGCAAAAAGGGCAAAGTTCAACATGGCAATGTCTTTCTTCTTTTTAAAAATGATCCAGCCGGCATCGTATTGAAATACAGACCTGTGATGATAAAGCCGGCGGCCACAAGGCTATTGATTGTAATGGTCTCGCCTAAAACCAGGGCAGACGAGGTCATGCCAAAGATCGGCACCAGCAGGGAAAAGGGTGCAACCTGGCCTGCGTCATAGGTTTTCAGCAGATAAGCCCAGATGCCAAATCCTGCCAATGTGGCGATGAAGGCAAGGTAAAAGACGCTGGTAATGCCGCTGAAAGAAATCTGTTCAAATGCATTTATGATGGCATCACCGCCTTCATATCCCCAGGAAATGCCAAGCAGTACAGGGGTGGAAAAGGCACTGACCCAGATCATCAGGTGCAACGGATTGCTGCTTTGGGCCTTTTTCATGGACAGGTTGGACAATGCCCAGAAAAGGGCGGCTACCACCACAAAGGCAATCCCGATAAAGGCACTGCGCCCGCCATATTGATCGGCCAGAATAATACCAAGCCCGATAAAGGCGAGGCCCATCCCGGCCATCTGGCGTTTGCTCGGGCGCTCATCCAGTAAGAAAAACGCCAGCAAAACCGTAAAAAACGCCTGCATTTGTAAAACGAGGGAGGATAATCCGGCCCCTGCACCCAAATCCATGCCGACAAACAATAGGCTGAATTTAAAAATACCTAGGCACAGGGCAATGGCGACAATCCAGTGAAGGGGTGCCGGTCGGGTCTTCCAGATAAAGATCAGGGGAAGACCCGCCAGCCCGAAACGCAATGTGGATAACAGGATCGGCGGGAAGTTATCTAAGCCGATCCTGATGATCACAAAGTTGATACCCCACGCAGCCATAACTGAGGCTGCAAGAAAGATATGAGCGGGTTTCATTTCTCATGCTTTCCAGAAGGGCTTTTGCGCTTCGCCTTCGATATCCGCCCGGGAGAGGCCGATATCTTTTAGGGTCTCATCGGACAATTGCTTCATTTTAAAGCGCTGGCGCGAACGTTCATGCCAGGTCCACATGAGATGGACAAGCTGGAGGCAATCGGTCTTGACCATTGTTGCGCCTGCTTTCGCCCATTGGCCCCAGCTCAGCTGCGGGGCAGTTGTTGTTTCGATTGTATCGATACATTCCTGTCTCATTGGTCTTGTCTCCGCTTGTGTTAAACAAAATATTTGATGACAATGACTGTAACAATCGATACAATGTGGCGTCAATTGATACATTGTCACCATAACAATGTTTTTAGGATGATTACAAAATGACCAAATGGATGCCCCTGATCGAAGACCGTAAAGGTCCCCGCTACCTTGCTATCGCTGATGCTATTGGCGATGCAATACGTGATGGGGGCTTAAAGCCGGATGAGCGATTACCCACCCATCGTGACTTGGCTTATGATCTGGGTGTCACGGTTGGGACGGTCAGTCGGGCTTATGCCGAAGCTGTGCGGCGCGGATACGTGACGGGCGAAGTTGGGCGGGGCACTTACGTTAAAAAAGATGAAGGTACGGGCAATCCCTTTCACATCCCTTATGATATCAATCCGGAAGGTTATGACTTCAGCCTCAATTTCCCAGCAGAAGGCGAACGGGTGGAATATTTGCGCCGATCCCTGATGGTGGTTGCGCAGGACGCCGGGCTTGGGGCTTTGATGCGCTATCAAAGCGAACATGGCATGGAACATCACCGTAAATCTTTTGCCAAATGGGCAGCCTTTCACGGCGCGCCTCAGGATGCGGACCGGATTGTGGTTTCCAACGGGGTTCAGCATGGCATGACATTATCGTTGATGTCACTGGCGCGTGCGGGTGATACGTTGTTGTGTGAGGAATATAGTTATCCCGGCATCAAAACACTGGCGACCCAGCTGGGCTTGAAGATGAACGGCATTCCCATGGATGAGAAAGGGCTGATCCCGGAAAAACTGGAAGCTGCCATCATCCAGACGGGCGCGCGCATCCTTTATTGCATGCCCAATTACCAGAATCCCACCAGTATCATCATGCCCCATGAACGGCGTCTTGAAATTGCAGCCATTGCGAAGAAATACAGCGTCTGGATCATCGAAGATGACATTTATGGTTTTTTGCATGAAGACCCATCGTCTCTGACGCCATTTGCCTCCTTATTGCCAGATCAGACTTTTTATCTGAATGGGGCTTCCAAATGTGTCAGCCCGGGCATTCGGGTCGGATTTGTACTGGCCCCTGCATCGAAAGTCAAAACCGTTGCGGCCTGCATGCGCTTAAGCAACTGGATGGCGGCCCCGCTGAATGTGGAAGTGACATGTCGCTGGATCGAAGATGGTCTGATCTTTGAAATGATGGAATGGCACCGCGAAGAAGCCATCCGCCGTCAGGAACTGGTGATGGAGAATTTAAAGGGCCAGACCATCGGATCGACCAAACGATCCTATCACAGCTGGCTTTATTTGCCTGAACCCTGGACACCGGATATGTTTTGCCTGCGCGCACGTGAACGCGAAGTTTCTATCTTGCCAGCATCTGTTTTTTATACAGGCAAGGCCACACCGAAAAATGCCGTTCGCATTTGTTACGGCGCCCCGCCGAATCTGGAAAATGTGGAAGAAGGCATGAAACGACTGGGGCAGTTAATCCATGAAGAAATCCACGCCTTCCACAATGTTATGTAAGAAACAGTATCAGGATGGGCAGAAGCAGGGCGGTCACAAGGGCGTTTAACCCCATGCCCAGCCCGGCAAAGGCCCCGGCTGTTTCATTGATGCTGAGTTTGCGTGCCGTGCCGATCCCGTGTGATGCAATGCCGACGGCGAGGCCTCGTGCTTTTTTGTCTTGAACGCGAAACAGGCTCAGTACCATACCGCCAAAGACCGCGCCGACCACACCGCTGAGGATGACCAGGACAGCCGTCAGTGAGGGTGTGCCGCCAATGATTTCAGACAAGCCCATGGCAACTGGTGCAGTGACAGATTTTGGCACCATGGATAGAACCGTAGTTTCGGACCCGCCCAAAGCATAGGTGATATAGACCCCACTGATGATGGCGAACAATCCCCCCAAGGTGACGGTTGCCAGAATGGGAAAGAAGGCGGATCTGATGTGATGCAGGTTCTTATAAAGCGGCACTGCTAGGGCAACCGTTGCCGGACCCAGCAGGAAATGGATGTATTTCGCCCCATCAAAATAAACCTGATAGTCCGTCTTTGTGATCCATAAAACGCCTGAAACCAGAATGATGGAAATCAGGACGGGATTCGCTAAGGGGGACTGTTTACAGGTGCGATAAATCCAGTCACCAATGCAGAAGCATCCCAACGTCAGGCCAATGCCGAGCAAAGGCGTCTGGGTGAGGTGGTTCCAGAGATCAAGAAGCGTGTTCATGCCGAGCGATCCAGTAGCTTCATCACAAGCCCGCTAAAGATGATGGTGAAGAGTGTACCGAAAATCAGCGCCCCTGCGATGGGGAACCATTCGTTTGTAATCAGGTTAAAATGCAGAATGACGCCTGTGCCCGCCGGAACGAATAGGAACGAGAGATATTTCAGCAGTCCACTTGCCGTTTGATCCAACCCTTCTGGCAATCCTTTTTTGACGATCAGGAATAATAGCAACAAGGCCATGCCGACAACGGGGCCAGGGATGGGTAGGTCGGCCAGATAGACCAAAGCTTCCCCCGTCAGTTGAAAGGCGCAGAGCACGAAAAAGTAAAAGACCATCTTTAATGCATCTCCTGAAGGAATTTAGCCAGCGTGGTGAATTCATCACCGCGCCCGGATGTTTTTCGCCAGACCAGACCTATATCGCGTGGCGGACTGTCTTTGCTAAGCGGTAGGGTGGCAAGGTCGGTGCCTCGTGTAATTCCCGCATCAATTGCCATTTTGGGCAACAGCGTAATGCCCAGGCCATTGGCAACCATCTGCACAATGGTGGACAGACTGGTTGCGCCAAATTCGTTGATGTTCTTCGCCCCCGCCCAGGAACAGGCGGCCATGGCGTGATCGCGCAGGCAATGGCCTTCTTCCAGTAACAGCAGGTTTTCTTCCACGATTTCGGCGTTTTCAATGTGTGAATTGCTGGCAAGTGCATGATCCGCTGGCACAGCACAAAAGAAATCATCCTGCATAAAGATCGATGTCTCAATTGCATCACTTTCGTAAGGTAGGGCCAGGATCAGTACATCCAGCTGCCCTTCTTTCAGCGATTCCAGCAATCGTTCGGTCTGGTCTTCTTTCAGATACAGGGTGAGATCGGGAAAGTGGCTGCGGATATTCTGCATGATCTGCGGCAATAGATAGGGGCCAATGGTGGGAATAACACCTAGGCGAAGTTCCCCGGTTAGAGGGGAGCCTTTGGTTTTCGCCATTTCCATCAAGCCATCGGCCTGCACGACGATTTCCTGTGCGCGCGCCAGAACTTCCTTTCCTGTCGGGGTGATCAGGACGCTGCGTTTGGTCCGTTCCAGCAGTTGCAGGCCCAAGATTTCTTCAAATTCCTTGATGGCGGCACTTAAGGTTGGCTGGGTGACAAAGCACGCATCGGCTGCCTGGCCAAAATGCTGGTATTTGGCGACAGCGATGAAATATTTAAGATGCTTAAGTGTATAAGTTGCCTTCATAGGCATAATCTATAATTGATCCAAAACTCATTGGCAAATGAATGAGATGACCTATCCGTCACATGGTTGAGTCTTTTTAGTATTCTATTTGTAAAAAAAATGGCATAACAATGCGCGAAGAACGAGAAACTAAGGGCCGCTTTATGGGACAAGAACGCTTTGATCAGGTGACGGTGGTAATTGCAGACCCCGATCACAAGGCACGCACGATTGCAAAACAAACGCTGATTAAGGCGGGTTTCAGAAAGATTCTGACCGGGCACAATCTGGCATTTGTAAAGCAAAGCTTTGATGTGGAGATGCCGGAACTGCTGATCGCGGAAACGAATCTACCCGATGGTGATTTTGCGGAATTCGTAAATGATCTGCGCCACCACAAAATTGGTAATAACCCGTTTCTTGTTGTCTCCGCCCTGACGTCTGACCCGACACCAGAACTGGTGAAGAAGGTTATTCAGGCGGGTGCGGATGATCTGCTGTCCAAGCCTTTTGATGTCCCTACCCTGATGCGCCGTGTTGGTCGTTTGATCCATCAGCGCAAACCGTTCGTTGTGACAGGGGATTATGTCGGTCCAACCCGTCAGGCGAAATCTCAAAAAGAAGCTAATGCTGAAAAGTTTGATGCGCCCAACACATTAAAAGCACGCGCTTTGAACGAAGGTTCTGTCGATGACGTGCAGGCCATGGTTGATGCAGCTATTACAAATGTAAACACCAAGGCCCTGGAATCGCATGCGGAAGATATCAATGAACTGGTGACCATCGTGGTGCCGCGTCTGGCAACGGGTGAGATTGATGCCACGGCACGTCTGTGTCTGGACCGTCTGCGTTATTCCTCAGAAGATGCCAACCGTCGTCTGGATGGCACTGAATATGACCATGTGTCTGAACTGTGTCAGACTCTGATGGGGATTGTAAACAACATCCGCAATTCCGGTGGGATGCCGACAAATAAAGACGTGGCACTTTTGTCGCCTTTGAATAAAGCGATCCAGCTAGGTTTTGACAAAAATGCAGATATCGCAACGGCGCGTCAGATCACGCAAGCGATCCTTGCGAAAGTGCGCGCTTAATTTATTTTTCCAGCGTTATGTAGGTACTGACGGGTTTCAGTTCTTTGGGGGAGGCGCCGTCTTTAACCAGTTGTGCCGCCTTTTCTGCATCATTGATGATGCGGCCGGACAGCACGTTGATACCGTAATCAAACAGGCGTGAACAAAGCGGTGTTTCCGGCCCGACGATCACGCATTCTGCCATACCTTTGACCCGCAATAATGTGGGCAGAAAGCCTTCGCTGAAGGTATGGGACGGGAAGATTACGCCGTCATAGGTATATTCAATCAGATGCATCAGCGCTTCACCCGATGACAGCACCATGGAATTTTCGGAATAAGCTTTGTTCGCTGGGAACGATCCGATCACCAACACACTGTCATCACGCCCTTTAAAGTGATCCAGCCCGCTGTTATCCGGGCCTTTCAGGTCGTAGCGGTTATAGTGCGCGAGAATGGCGGCGACACCGATGGCGTGTTGCAGTGGGGTCTGGCGTTTCTGGGTATGTTCGGCCAGTGATTTTAGAGTGGCATCTGGATCAACTGTGTAACCTGTTTCACCCGTTGGATTGGCGGTGACACCGCAGCCATGCGCACCTTCTACAAAAATGGCGTTTTCGCCAATGACGACCTTTTTAACCGGGCTGTCGTCAATGCCGAGGGTCAGTTCTTTATAAAGGTTCCATTTCGGCCACCAGTCCCACATGGAGGTCACATCATGAGGCAGAAGTGACCCTAACCGTCCAGTAAATTCATTCCAGGTTTCAAGGGCGGTAGCGGGGACGGCGACAAGGGTGGGGATACCTGCCATGGCGGCTTCGACGATTTCGTCAGCCAGGCCACGGCCATCCTGTTCGCGTTCACCAAATTTTTCGATTACCAGTAAATCTGCTGGTGCATTCATGGCGTTGCGAAGGACTTTTGTTGTTTCACTGAGCTTGCCCACATCAAAGCCACAGGTGCCATGTTCACGGTCTTCCTTGCTGGGACGTGCGAGCGGCAGATGTTCGCCTGTGCGAATATCGATGGCATCCAGACCGATCTTTTCGCCAGTTTCATCATAGGCCAGTTCCTGCACCAGACCTGCCACATGCCAGCCGCGTTTTTGTAAAGTGGTCGCGAAATCACGCAAAGCATTGCGTTCCGGGGTGTCTGCAGCGTAAAGTACGCCGCCGAGACGAATTGGTTTTGCTGAATGTGTTGACATTTTTTCCGGTTCGCTTTTCTTTGTAACTGACAGTGCGCTTAACTTAACAAGAGAAGGAATAAATTTCCATGGGTATTCAGGTCGATATGAGAGTTGCTGAACTTTTATGTTCGCGTCTTTGCCATGACTTGATCGGTCCGGTGGGATCGGTAAACCAGGGGATTGAACTTCTTGGGGAAGGCGCAGGCCCCATGATGGCCGAAGCCACAGAAATGGTCGGCCAAAGCGCTCAACAAGCGGGCGACCGTCTGGAGTTTTTTCGTGTGGCCTTTGGTCTGTCCGGCGGCGGTAGTGGCCAGATATCCATGGCAGAAGGGCGCAAACTTGCCCGTGGCTTCATGAAACATGATGTGAAATTAAACTGGCCTGCCAATCCGGATTTGCCCTGGGCGGATGCTGAAAAGCGCGTACCCAAAGATGTAATCAAAGTTATTTTGAACCTGGTCATGCTGGGGCTGGATTGCCTGCCACGAAATGGCACGATGACTGTCAGCCAGGCTGTCCTGCCCGAAGGTCTGGGGGTTGCCCTGGTTGCTGAAGGACCCAAGGCCCATATCAAGGATGAAATCCACAGTGCGATTTCGGCCAATGCAAACTGCGATTCCTTGAATGCACGCACGGTTCAGCCCTTTTTTATGGCGCGTCTGGCGGAAGACCTGGGGCTGGACTTTGAAATTTTTAGTCCCGAAGCAGATTGCGTACAACTGGCCGCGATTATCCCACTGGAAATGTAACCCCTAAGCGAACTGCGCGTTTGACGTATTGTTGCAGTGCAAAGGTAAAATGGTTTCATTTCTATAATAAAATGAAATAAACGTTTCGATTTTGAAATGATGTCATTTTTCTTTTTGGAATCAGCCATTTTTTAGATACTGTACTTACCAAATCTTGAATATGCGCAAGAATGCGCGAACAGCTACGGCCGTACCCGGCATGATATGGAGAAAGGTGCAGACATGGATGATCTACTAAGTGAATTCATTACGGAAACTTCAGAAAGCCTCATGGTTCTTGACTCTGAACTTGTGAAGTTTGAGCAAAACCCGAACGATACGGAAATTCTTTCCAATATCTTCCGCTTGATGCACACCATTAAAGGGACATGTGGATTCCTTGGTCTGCCGCGCCTTGAAAAAGTGGCGCACGCCGGGGAAAACGTTCTGGGTAAATTCCGCGAAGGTACATTGGAAGTTACGCCACAGGCCGTGACCCTGATTTTGCATGCAATCGACACCATTAAAGAACTGCTGCAAACGCTGGAAGAAACAGAGGCAGAGCCAGACGGTAACGATCAGGAACTGATTGATCAACTGAATGCCATGGCTGAAGGCCGCGCAGTTGAAGATGCAGCACCGGCCGCTGCTGCCCCTGCAGACGAAGCGCCCGCAGAAGAAGCACCTGCTCCAGCACCATCTGGCGGGCCAACGCTTGATGAACGTGGTTTCCCGGTTGCAGCTGAACTTCTGATGGAAGTTGAACAAGCTGTTTCTGAAGGTGTGACGGCGCCAAGTCAGGAAGAACTTGATGCACAGATGAAAGCGGAAATGGATGCTGAAAAAGCAGCCGAAGCCCCCGCACCTGCCGCTGATACGCCAGCCCCTGCTGCACAAGTGCCTGCTGCGCCGAAGGAAGAGCCAAAGAAAGCGCCCCCTGCGAAGAAAGAAGCGGCTAAACCCAGCGGAGGCGGGAAAGAAACATCCGTTGCCAATCAGACCATTCGTGTAAACGTGGAACTGCTTGAAAACCTGATGACTTTGGTTTCCGAGTTGGTGCTGACACGTAACCAACTGTTGCAGATGGTGCGCGGGTCTGACGACAGTGTCTTTAAAGTGCCGCTGCAACGCCTGAGCCACATTACATCTGATCTGCAGGAAGGCGTGATGAAAACGCGGATGCAGCCGATTGGGAATGCATGGGCCAAGCTGCCGCGTATTGTTCGTGATCTTTCTATCGAAGCGAATAAGAAAATCGATCTGCAGATGATCGGTGCGGAAACCGAACTTGATCGTCAGGTTCTGGAACTGATTAAAGATCCGCTCACACACATGGTTCGTAACTCTGCTGACCACGGTCTGGAAACGCCAGAAGTTCGTGAAAGCGTTGGCAAGCCGAAAGTTGGTACAATTACCCTGAACGCGTACCATGAAGGTGGTCATATCATCATCGAAATCGCTGATGATGGTAAAGGTCTGAATACAGACCGTATCCGCGAGAAAATCATTGAAAATGGTCTGGCTGCAGAAGCTGATCTGGAAGCTATGTCTGATCAGCAAATTCACCAGTTCATCTTCCGTGCCGGTTTCTCTACCGCACAGAAGGTGACATCCGTTTCCGGTCGTGGTGTGGGTATGGACGTGGTGCGTACCAACATTGAAAAAATCGGTGGTACGATTGAGTTGAAGTCTATTGAAGGCAAAGGGTCTACCTTTACCATCAAGATCCCGCTGACACTGGCGATCGTATCTGCGCTGGTTGTTGAATGTTCTGGTGAACGTTTTGCTATCCCGCAAATCAGTGTTCTGGAACTGGTTCGCACATCGTCTGCGTCAGACAACAATATCGAAATGATCAACGATGCGCCTGTGTTGCGTCTGCGCAACCGTCTGTTGCCGCTGGTCTCGCTGCATGATCACCTGTCCTTGGGTGAGCGTAAAGTTGATTTGGAAAATGACGAACTGTTTATTGTTGTCACGCAAGTGGGGACATATACATTCGGTATCATCGTTGACCGTGTCTTTGATACGGAAGAAATCGTTGTGAAACCTGTTGCACCGATTCTGCGTCATATCTCTCTCTTCTCCGGGAACACAATTCTTGGGGATGGTAGCGTGATCATGATTTTGGATCCGAATGGTATTGCTGCGACAACAGGTGAAGTAGCCATGGGTAATTCCGATGCGCAGTCTACCTCTGTTGCGACGACCACCAGTGGGGAGACAACCTCTATTCTTATCTTCCGTGCAGGTGGTGAAGAGCTTAAGGCTGTGCCGCTGGCCCTTGTTGCCCGTCTGGAAGAAGTCGATGTCACCAAGATTGAATATTCCGGTACGAACCCGGTTGTTCAATATCGTGGTCAGCTGATGCCGCTTATTCCAATCGATCTCGGCCATGAATGGAAAGAAGAAGGACGTCAACCTGTTCTCGTCTTCACCGACAAGGACCACTCCATGGGGCTGGTGGTTGATGAGATCGTCGATATCGTAGAAGATCACCTGAATATTGAACTCGCTTCCGATCGCGAAGGATTCGTTGGTTCTGCGGTTATCAGTGGTAAGGCGACTGATCTGATTGATGCAGGTTACTATCTGACCAAAGCCTTCCCGGATTGGTTTGGTCGTGCAGAATCCGCCACAGCTTATGGGGATGAAAATACCTCTGGCCCACGGGTGCTGCTGGTGGATGACAGCCCGTTCTTCCGTAACCTTCTGACACCGATCCTGTCTGTAGCAGGCTACAATGTGTCCACGGCTGAAAATGCCAAGAAAGCACTGGCGTTGCGTTCGGCAGGGGCGGAATTTGATGCCATTGTTAGTGATATCGAAATGCCTGAAATGAACGGCTTTGAATTTGCCGAAGCGGTTCGTAGCGATACGCGCTGGCAGGGCGTCCCAATGATTGCGTTGTCTTCGCACGCAACTGAGCAAGATTTCGAACGTGGTCGTGAAGTCGGATTTAACGACTATTGTGCCAAATTTGACCGTGACGCTTTGTTGCAGACGCTAATGGAAATTTTATCCGTTAAGTAACGAAGACTGTTGAGTTTGATGGCTTACTGCTTTAACCTGTTTAACCAGTAAGCCGTCATTCAAATTGATGCACGGCTGGGAGGCAATCCGAGCTAAGGGGAACCGAAAAATAATGAAATCTTGTTTGATTGTCGATGATTCAAAAGTCATTCGAATGGTGGCGCGCAAAATTCTTCAGGAATTGAGCTTTGATACGATCGAGGCCGCCGATGGGCAGCAGGCACTGGATGCTTGTAAGGAAGCTATGCCAACAGCAGTTTTGCTGGATTGGAATATGCCTGTGATGAGTGGGATCGAATATTTACGCGAATTGCGTAAACTGCCCGGTGGTGATGAGCCTGTGGTGGTTTTCTGCACAACGGAAAATGATATTGAACATATTCAGGAAGCCATCGAAGCGGGTGCGAATGAATATATTATGAAACCGTTTGATAGTGAAATTATTCAGGCGAAATTTTCGCAAGTCGGCCTTTTATAATTGAAAAATTGAGGATCTATTGTCAGGTCTCGTTGGAAAAAATATGTCGTTTAAAGCCGCGCCGAAAAATGAAAATCCGATCCGGGTCATGGTTGTTGATGATTCAGCCGTTGTCCGTGGATTGATTACGCGCATGCTTGAAGCCGAAGCAGATATCAAAGTCGTCTCTTCTGTCGGGAACGGGAAGATGGCGGTCGATAGTCTTGCGCGCAATGAAGTTGAAGTCGTCGTCCTGGATATTGAAATGCCAGTGATGGACGGTCTGACGGCCTTGCCTAAAATGCTTGAAACAGATAAATCCATTCGTGTGATCATGGCTTCGACCCTGACGTCACGCAATGCGGATATCAGTCTGAAAGCCCTGCAGGCGGGTGCTGTTGATTACATTCCAAAACCATCTTCATCACGTGAACTGTCCGGGGGGCAGAACTTCGGTAAGGAGCTGGTCGAAAAAGTCCGCATCCACGGCGATGCGCGTCGCAAAGTCAAAGGTGCCCCTGTTGGCGGGGTTTCAAAACCACGCGGTGTTGCTCCACGTCCATCTGCGCTGACGACGTCGAACAAGGCCAAAGAAGTTGTGCTGCGCAAGCCCGTTGTTAAAGAACGCCCTGAAATTATTGCCATTGGCAGTTCAACTGGCGGGCCACAAGCGCTCTTTGCCGTGTTGAAAGGTATGTATGGCAAGGTGAAACAGCCGATTGTGATTACACAGCATATGCCGGCGACCTTCACAAAAATTCTGGCGGAACATATCAACCGTATGACGGGCTGGACCTGTCAGGAAGCAACGGATGGCACAGTCATTGAACCTGGGCAAATTTACCTTGCCCCTGGTGACTTCCATATGGTTGTTGAAAATGCGGGTGCGCAGAAAAAGTTACGATTAAATCAGGATCCGCCGGAAAACTTCTGTCGCCCGGCTGTAGATCCGATGTTACGCAGTGTTGTTGCGGCATATGGCAAAAAAGTCCTGACAGTTATTTTGACCGGAATGGGGTCAGATGGTCTGAAGGGTGGCAAAATTGTTGTGGAAACGGGCGGTGATCTGATCGCACAGGATGAAGCGACAAGTGTTGTTTGGGGAATGCCCGGTGCCGTTGCACAGGCTGGCATTTGCAGTGCAGTGTTGCCTTTGGATGAAATTTCATCCTATGTGGTTAAAGCTGCTGGGGGGGCATCATGAAACCTGATGATTTTCAGTTTCTCGCGACATTGGTGAAAGAGCGCTCCGGTCTGGTTTTGACGCAGGATAAAGCGTACTTGCTGGAAAGCCGTTTGATGCCGGTTGCGCGCAAGCGTGGCATGAAAGGGCTGGAAGAACTGGTCAGTTCGCTGCGTGGTCGTATGGATAACGCATTGGCTGATGAAATCACCGAAGCGATGACGACGAATGAGTCGTTCTTTTTCCGCGATATCAAGCCGTTTGATATTTTCCGCGATACGGTTCTGCCAAATCTGTTGAAGACGCGTGCTGCCAAAAAATCTTTCCGCATCTGGTGTGCGGCTGCTTCCAGTGGCCAGGAACCTTATTCCATAGCCATGGTGTTGAAAGAAGCGGCAGCTCAGCTAAATGGTTGGAAGTATGAGATTATTGGCACGGACATTTCCAAAGAAATGCTGGATAAAGCGCAAGCCGGTCTTTATTCCCAGTTTGAAGTGCAGCGTGGCCTGCCGGTTCAACACCTGGTGAAGTATTTTAAAAAGCGGGATGATCTTTGGCAGATTGACTCCTCTCTTCGTGGGATGGTTCAATATAAAGAATTTAACCTGCTGGAAGATATGAAGGCATTGGGCACGTTTGACGTTGTCTTCTGCCGTAACGTTCTGATTTATTTTGATCAGCAGACCAAGGGCGAAGTTCTTGGCAAGATGGCAAATCAGATGAGCGATGATGGTGTGCTTTACCTTGGTGGGGCAGAAACCGTTCTTGGTATTTCTGAAGCTTTTAAACCTGTGCAGGGTCTGCGCGGTATTTATGCTCGCACCGTCGGGGATAGCTCTCTTGGTGATGGCGCAGGCGATGCGGCAGCAGCCAAACCTGCGGCGAACCCAAATGTTGGACCAACAGGCTTCCAGAAGCCCAAACACATGCGCGAAGGTCGCCCGCCTGCAGGGGCTGGGACACCACCGCCTGCGCGGCCAAAGCCTGCAGGTACGCCGCCGCCGCGTCCGGCAGCAGGGGCACCGCGCCCAGCAGGTAGTCCACCGCCACGTCCGGCAGGTGCTGCACCACGACCCGGTGCGCCACGTCCGGCAGGTGCTGCTGCACCGCGACCCGGTGCACCACGCCCGGCAGGTGCTGCACCGCGTCCAGGGGCGCCGCGTCCCGGTGGGACATCCGGTGGTCCGGGACGTCCGACACCACCGCCAAGACCCGGTGTGAAAAAACCATAAGAAAAAAGCCGATCCTGACATGTGCAGGTCGGCTTTTTTGCTGTCAGATCAGATATTTATTGATCGCTGTTTCATTCCAGTTGATCCCCAGGCCGGGACTGCCGGGTTTGACATACCCATCAACAACCTGCTGCGGCGACTGTAGGATGCTTGAAGCGATATCCAGCCATTCCAGCCAGTGGCATGTCGGGGTGAGGGCAAGACAGTGTGCACTGGCTTCCACAAACAGGTGGCTTGAAACGGGTAGTGAAGCTGTTTTTGCAAGACTTGCTGCTTTCATCCAGCCGGAAATGCCGCCAATCTTCATCAGGTCCAGCATGGCAAAGTCACAGGCTTTTGTACGAATGGCGTCTTGCATGTCTTCAATAAACCACCAGTTTTCCCCAGTTTGAACCGGAACACCGGATTTGTCAGATACCCGCGCATGTCCGATTAAATCCTCCGCATGAACAGGTTCTTCTACCCAGGCGATGTTGAAATCTTTGAGGTACTGCAGACGATGAATGGCTTCTGCGGCATCGAGGGATTGATTGTAATCGACCATTAAGGACACATCATCCCCAATGATCTGACGCACAGTCGATACTGCCTGGATGTCACGTTGTAGATCAGCTGCGCCAATTTTAATTTTGACTCCTTTGAAGCCAGCATCGATGCTGGCTTCAATCTCTTTGCCATCAAGGGCAAGGTTGACGATGCCATAGCTGTCATAGGCCGCAATATCTTTTTCCACGCCTCCAAGCAAATTGACTACGCTTTGGTCCATGGATTTGCCAAGCCCGTCCCAAAGCGCCATTTCAACGCCGCTTAACGCCATGCCGACCAGTCCTTGGCTGCCCAGCAGGCGAAAGGTTTGGCGTAGTTTTTCAAATGTTTCAGCAGGGGCATAATCCCAAGCGCAAATCAGTTCATTCAGATTGTTGATGAAAGCAACCAACGGGGTGAGGGTAAGGGGGGTATAGGCGAAGATATAAGCTGATCCCTTGATGTTTTGGTCACTAAGCACGTCGATCAAAACAAGAGGGGCTTTGGGTATTTCGCCAACCGCTGTGCGGATGGGTCGCTTCATTGGGGCGAGAACGGGGCGGGCATTTAAGGATTTGATTTTCATCTCAGACCTAACATAAAGATTGAACGGTCCCTCAATCATGGTCATAGTTTGAGATAAATAAACTCACTAGTAAGTGAAGTTAGGAGAGGGTATGGCACGCAATCGGGAACAGACACGGCTAAAAATCATTACGGCTGCTTATGAAGAATTTTATCAGAAAGGCTTTTCCCGCTCCGGCGTTGATGCAATTGCAGAGGCTGCTGGGCTGACCAAACGCACCCTTTATGATCATTTTGAAAGTAAAGACGTTCTGATCGAAGCTGTCCTGGATCATCAAAACCAGTTGGTGCTGGATCGGATGAAAAAATGGGTGCCGGAAGAGGCAAGTGACCCGTCAGCAATGATTGATCATATCTTTGATAAACTCATGAAATGGATGGATCAGCCCAGGTGGATTGGTTCCGGCTTTTCCCGCGCGGCACTGGAACTTGCGGACTTGCCAGGACACCCAGCCCGCCATGCGGCGTCCAAACACAAAAAGGCTGTGGAAGGCTGGCTGGAAGCTGAGTTTTTAAAATATGGTCTTTCAAACGCAAAAGATTGCGCAACCCAGATCATGGTGATCCTCGAAGGGGCGCAATCTCTTGTACTTATTCATCAGGGCGTCGCTTATGCAGAAGTGGCCCGAAATGCGGCGTTGGTCTGTGTTCAGGCCGCAGGCTGTGCTTCGGCATCCGGGTCACGCAGCACGTAACCACGACCCCAGACGGTGTGGATGTAGTTGTCATCGGTTGCCTTGGTCAGCTTTTTACGCAGCTTGCAGACAAATACGTCAATGATTTTCAGTTCCGGTTCATCCATCCCGCCATAAAGGTGGTTGAGGAACATTTCCTTGGTCAGTGTGGAGCCTTTGCGCAGGGACAGAAGTTCCAGAATGCCATATTCCTTGCTGGTCAGATGCACAGGCTTACCATCACTTTCAACGGTCTGGTTATCCAGATTGACGGAAAGTTTGCCTGTTTTGATGATGGATTGAGAATGGCCTTTGGATCGGCGCACGATCGCATGGATACGGGCCACCAGTTCTTCCTTGTTGTAAGGTTTGGTCAGATAGTCATCCGCCCCGATTTCAAAGCCTTTGACTTTTTCTGGTGGCTGATCCAAACCGGACAAGATCAGGATCGGTGTATCTACTTTGGCACTGCGCAACTGTCGCAGGACCTCAAACCCATCAATGTCTGGCAACATCAGATCAAGAATGATAATATCATAATCATAAAGTTTGCCAATCTCGATGCCTTCTTCACCGTAGTTGGTGACATCGACGACCATACCGGCCGACTTGAGCATCAATTCAATGGCTTTCGCTTCGCTTGGATTGTCTTCGACTAGTAATGCACGCATGGGCCAGATCCCCGAAAATTGGCGTTAACGATTCATTAACCTTTTGTTAACCATTAACACAACTCCGATTCGTTGCAAATAGTTTTTTTATGAAAACTCTATATTTTCTCGCGAGTCGCAAAAAATAATGAATCTTGTCAAGGGGTTTGTCATTTTTGTGAAAAGGAGTATATTGGACGAAAGAGTGGACCAAAACTACCCCTTGCGGACGGAGAAAATAAGTGGCCCTGTTGGTTAATAATGTAATCGCAGAAGTTGATAAACTGCCCGAATATAATGTGTTTGGCCGGGTCGCTGCCGTGCAGGGGTTGATGGTGGAAGTCGGCGGGGTGCAAGGTGCGCTTTCCATTGGGGATCATTGTCGCATCCGTGTGCGCCAACGCGACTGGATAACCTGTGAGGTGGTCAGCTTCCGTGATGGGCGTGCGCTTGTGATGCCGTTTGGGCCCGTTGATGGCATCGCTATGGGGGACCGGGTGGAAGTCGGTCAACGTGAACCTGTACTGTTTCCATGCGCGGAATGGGCTGGTCGTGTGATCAATGCCATGGGGGAACCTGTGGATGGCAAAGGGCCGCTGCCTGTGGGGCCTGCGCCTTACGTAATTAAGGGCTCCCCACCTTCCGCGCATGAACGTACGCGCGTTGGCGGTAAAATTGATCTGGGCGTGCGCGCCATCAATACATTTTTGACCTGTTGTCGTGGTCAGCGGATGGGTATTTTCGCCGGGTCCGGTGTCGGGAAATCCACCGTGCTGTCTATGATGGCGCGTAGCACCGAAGCGGAAATTTCGGTGATTGGCCTGATCGGGGAACGTGGACGTGAAGCCCGGGAATTTATCGAAGATGATCTGGGCGAAGAGGGGCTGGCGCGCAGTGTGGTCATTGTCGCGACATCCGATGAACCGCCTTTGATGCGTCGCCAAGCCGCCTATGTCACCATGGCGGTTGCGGAGTATTTCAGAAATCAGAAACGTGATGTTTTGTGCCTGATGGATAGTGTGACCCGTTTTGCTATGGCCCAACGTGAGATCAGCTTGTCCGTTGGCGAACCGCCCGCATCCAAAGGCTATACGCCGTCCGTCTTTGCCGAACTGCCGCGTCTTCTGGAACGTGCCGGGCCAGGTAATCAGGATCAGGGTACGATTACGGGCCTGTTCACCGTTCTGGTGGAAGGTGACGATCATAATGAACCGATTTCAGATGCGGTGCGTGGTATCCTGGATGGTCATATTGTACTGGATCGCGCGATTGCGGAACGCGGGCGCTATCCGGCGATTAATCTTCTACGCAGTGTATCGCGGACCATGCCGGACTGTAATGATGATCAGCAAAATGCCTTGGTCTTTAAAGCGCGTCAGCTGTTATCGACCTACGAAGATATGGCTGAACTGATCCGCCTGGGGGCATACCGTCAGGGCACAGACCCGAAGGTGGATGAAGCGGTTTATTATAACCCGGCGCTGGAGGCTTTTTTGGGGCAGAACAAGAATGAGCCGATGGATTTGGAAACGGCTTACATGGCTCTCGCGCAATTGCTGGGCATGGAATATCGCGATTTTAACGGGGATGTCTCCCAACTTGGTGTCCCGCAGGAACAGCTTCAGGCCCCTGTGCAATAAGGATTGATCCATGGGCAAAACCCTTGAAAACCTGATCCGTCTGCATAAATACCGGGTGGATGAAAAACGCCGCACGCTTGGTGTGCTGTTTGGCGAGTTGAATGATCTGGAACAGAAGCTGAAGGATCTTTACGCCCAGATCGCTAATGAACAGGAAATTGCCCAATCTTCCCCTGAACAGGCCATGTTTTCTTATGGTCGTTTCCACCAGCGTGCGATGCTGATCCGTGACGAGATCGTACAGGCCATTGCGGCGAAGGAAGAAGAAGTCAATGCCGCACGCGAAGAGGTCAATGAGGCTTTTCGTGAGTTGAAGGTCTATGAAGAAGCGGAAAAGAAGCGCAAGAAAAAAGAAGACGAAGAACGTCAGCGCAAAGAAAATATCGAAATGGATGAAATCGCGATGAATCTGCATCGTCGCAATCATGACAGCTAATTTCTAAAGAGGATATCCCCCCAATGATCCGATATTATTTTACGCCCATCTCGCCCTGGTCCTATTTGGGTAACCAACGGCTCTCTGAGATGGCCGTCAAACAGGGCGTAGAGATTGATTATCGCCCAGTGAATATCCTGAAAGTGTTTGATGAAAGTGGGGGCCTGCCGTTGGGGAAACGTCCCATTCAGCGTAAACTCTATCGCATGACGGAACTGAAACGCTGGCGTGATCATCTGAATATTGATCTGACGCTGGAGCCCAAGTTTTTCCCGACCGATGACCAACTGGCATCACGTATGATTATTGCCTGTGAAAGCCAGGAAGAGAAGTTCAAGCTTTCCCAGGCGCTGATGTATGCCATCTGGGCGGAAGATCGTGACATTTCTGATGTTGCGACACTCAAGTCGATTTGTAATGAACTGGGATTGGATGCGGACGTTCTCATTGCACGTGGACAGAGTGACGAGACGCGTTGCCAATATGAAGCAAACATTCAGGCTGCCATTGAAGACAATGTCTTTGGCGCGCCCAGCTATCTGTATAAGGATGAGCTTTATTGGGGGCAGGACCGCCTCGATTTCCTGGAGGTGGCCCTGCAGACTTAACGGTCTTAAGCGCTTTTCAGACCCACAAGGAAGTCTTCAACCGCGAGACTGAGTTTTTTGGCATTGCTGCTGAGCTCTTCGGCTGAATTGGCTGTTGTGTCAGCTTCCACGCCTGTTTCTTGCACCCGTTGATCGACTTCGCGGATGTTGTCAGCCACATCTTTGGTGCCTTGGAATGCTTGTTCCACATTGCGGGCTATTTCCTGCGTGGCGGCGTCTTGTTGTTCGATGGCGGAGGAAACCGTCATGGAGATTTCAGACATTTGGGCGATAGACTGGTCAATCACGTTGATGGATTGAACCGCTTCATCAGTTGCGCACTGGACCTGACTAATCTGTTGAGAGATTTGGTCGGTTGCCTTGGCCGTTTGGTTGGCAAGGTTTTTCACTTCTCCGGCAACCACAGCAAACCCTTTGCCGGCTTCGCCAGCACGTGCCGCTTCGATAGTCGCGTTGAGTGCCAGCAGGTTGGTCTGATCCGCAATATCGGTGATAAGAGAGACCACATCACTGATTTCGCGTGCGGCTTGCGCCAAGGCCTGCACCCGTTCGGCAGCGGCCGCTGAATTGGTTTTACTGGTATTGGCAACGGATGTTGATTGTTGTACCTGACGGCCGATTTCTGTGGTGGATGCTGCCAGTTCTTCGGCTGCGGCTGATACGGATTCAACGTTGCTTGCGGCTTGTTCTGCCCCTGCTGCAGCGCTGGAAGCGCGTGTGCGACCTTCATTTACCGATGATTTTAGCGACGTGCTGGTGCTTTCCATGTTGGAAGCTGCTGTGCTGACGGTCGATAGAATCTCTGTCACCGATGTCTGGAACTGGTTGCTGAGACGTTGAATTTCTGCCCCACGCTTGGCCTGTTTTTCCTGCTCGATCTGTTGATCTTGTGCCAGTCGGTCAGCTTCCAGCTTATTATCGCGAAACAGACGCAGGGATTTCAGGATCTGGCCTGTTTCATCCTTGCGGTCTTCGCCAGTGAAATCAAGCTCTGTCACCCCTTGGGACAGTTGTGACATATTGCCCATGGCACGGGTCAGGGGACGGGTGATGGATACATTGACAATATAACCAAAGGCGATGGTTGCACCCAAAACGATGGCGGAAATCATCACGTGCAGCCATAGCAGGTTCCAGTGTGTGGCCTTGATTTCTTCCGTTGTTTCAATCAGGTCGTGGGCAATGAAATCTTCGACTTTTTTCAGCTCGTTGATTTTATCCGTAATAGTTTTAAACCAGTAAGCCCCGGTGATCCCCTGCAGGTCTTTGCTGTTCATACTATCTATGCCGATTTGGCGAAGACGCAAGACTTCCTGTGCGGACGTGGAAGTCAAAGCTTTCGCCAAAGCATCTTTTTCAGCCTTATTGGCATAGATGGCAAAGGTGCGCAAATAGGTGTTTTGTGCTTCGATCAGGGCGAGGAAACGCTGCATTCTTGCCCAGTTGAATTCGCCCGCCCCAAAGCTGCCTGCGCCCATGGCGCGTTCAATGCCTGCACGTTCCTTTGCCTGTAGGAAGGTCGTATAGGCAGAAATTGATTTGGAAATTTCCGCATTGTTGCTGATCTCGATCATCTCTTCAATGATGGTGAGGAAGCTTTTGATGGTGGATGTGTAATATTTCGCCAGCTGTGGAATGGTCAATTTCAGGGCAGAGACATCTGTGCGCATGGTTTCCAGTCGCTGTAGACGATTGAGCGCATTTTCAATCTTTTCTTTGAGGGCTGGATCGTAATCTTCAGTACTGAAGTTATCAAGGACAGTGATCAGTTCTGATCGCTTGCCATTGGTGTCTTGGCGCTGACTTAACAGGGTATCTTCAAACTTTGTTCCCTTACTGCCTACAAATCCGGCAGAAGCCCCGCGTTCCTTTTGCATTTCATGAACCAACGCGCTGATGCTGGGGGCCAATTGCGCCAAGGCGGAAAGCTGTTCATTTTCCTGTGCATCGGACCATGTTTCATGGATCAGAAGGCTGGAAGGAATGCTCATGCCGATCAGGGGGATGATGATCAAAGCATAGATACGAATCTTCAGACTGGTATGACGGAGAAAGCGCTGAAACATGGGGGCCTCAAAACACATTAGAAATGTAATAGTTTGAAGGCTATGTATAGATACGTATAGGCAGAGTCAAATAAATTAATACCTTAGTGGGACTTTTGATACCATTGTTTATAAAAAAGACATAAGATTGTAATCTATAACTTACTCAGACGGGCAAGGAGGCTATCATTTTTCCACTGAGGTTGATGGTCTTCGATGGTGACGTGATGTTCTGCCCCATTGCCATCCTGATTCGTCATAATGACCTGCAGCCAGCGTGGCACCAGTTCGTTATTCATATCTTCCAGAATGGTGGTGGCGGAAGTTTCCAGGTTGTTATCCTGACTCAGAACCGTTGTGATATAGGCGGCAAAAACATCACTGCTGAGGATGACTTTGTCTGGAATATATCGGAAATTGACAGATTGTTGAGTTGGGCCGCTGGCCTTTAGCGTCACGATGTAATCCATCGTTTTATTTGGGTTCGCCTGTGTTTCTAGCAGGGCGCGGCGTTCGGCAATGTCCATCGGTTATACCAGCATTCCAAGATTAAGATTTGTCTTTTGCAGATCAATCCCTTCCACATCGACAAACTGGGAAGTGACCTGAAAATTGATCTTACCGTCAAAACCGATGGCTGACATACCTTTTTCAAAAATATCGTGAATTTCCTTGCGCATAAAACCGGGCAGGGGACTTTTAGCACGCACGATCAGATCGAACTTTTTCACGCTATCTTTTGCAAGCCCGTCAAGCTGCAATTCCCCCAGACGTGATAGGTCCAGGTCGATGACAAACCGTACGCCCGGATCTTCTTTGCCGTCCTGTTGTTCATCCCTATGGTCGCGCTGGGCAATGCGGATCTGGCTGATCTGGTCATTGTTCTGCATGGGGACATAGGCGATTTTCCAGTCGGTGGAATTGGGCGTTTTGGCTTTGTCGCTCAGGTTCTGGAAGTCGCCTTCCAGCTTTTTCAGAAGGTTTGGTTTGCTCGCGGTAAGTGCTTTCAGCGTTGACTCATTGGCCCAGTTCTTAAAGTTGCCACGCCCCAGTGCCTTTAGGAAAAAGATCATGTTGAGCGCCAGACGGTTATCCGGTTTGGGTAACATGGCCTTGGACATTTGATCGGCAAGGGCTGGATTAATCTCCTTTAAAGACTGCAGCGTTTCCTCAAGAGCAGGCCATTTCTGGCTTAAAGTCTCAGTTGGGCTGGTCGCAACTTTGGGGGCAGCGGGTGAAGCTTGTGGCTTGGTGGAAGACAGCACTTCAAGGCGGATGTTTGTGCCGTCCATCATCTTTGCGGTGGTATCAAGTGCGATAAGCCCTTGTGGGGTGCGGATAATGGGCTGTTGGGTCGCAGTTTGTCCCTGCACTGTGCCTTGTGTAATCACGGTATTGGCGGATGTCACGCTGTTGGTCTGTGCGGTGTTGCTGGCGCTCTGACCAGGTTGCTGAACGGAAAGCAGGCGCACATTCAACTGATTGCCGGGTTGAAACGTTGTGCTGGTGGTCTGTCCCGGTGTACCAGCTTGTGCCGTCTGGCCCGTTGTTACCTGTGCGGTCTGGACGGTTACGCCTTTTGCCTGTGGTGTACCTGCTGTTGAGGTTTGTGCGGTTTGGCTTGTCGTTTGACCTGCTGTATTCTGTTGCGTTGTCCCTTGCGGTGTCGGAGGGCTTAGGACAAAGGCGCGAATGCCAGACGCCGTATTCAGATTTAACAGGGTTGCCGGGCCTGCGGTATTGCCGACTTGCGGTTGGGCCGTTTGTCCTACGGCCTGTCCGCCTTGTGTGGTTGGCTTTACCCCGGTCTGCATAAACTGGGTCGCCAGATTGGCAACGCGCGCGGCAGGCGTGTTGGTCGGGATGGGTTTACCGTTTATGTGGGTCAGCTGAATTTGGGCGGCAGGCTGGGTCTGCACCAGTTTAAAGGTCGCTTGTGCGTTGGGTGGCAGGGTAAATGGGGCTTTAAACTGAAAGGTGCCTAGATTGGTCTGAAGAACAGTTTCCCCACCTGCGGTCTGCGGACGGATCAAGCCTGTGATCAGACTATCAAGGGCGACTTTGGAAAGGGTAAGAGAAGCTTGCGCGCCGAGCGTCACTGTCAACTGCGCCGCATTGCCAAGGGCCGCGGGCGGCGGTGGCGGTGGCGGTGGGGCGACACTGGTCATGGGCGAACCTTAATTAAAAATTGTTCAACAAGCTATTGGCGATACTGACAACATCTCTGGCCGCCGGGCAGGTGGGGGCGAGGCTGAGCAAGGGTTGTTGCGCCTTTATTGTATCACGAACACGCTTGTCCCAGCGAATCACACCTGCAAGTGGCGGTGAAATACCCAAAAAACCTTCGCAGGCACGGCGCAGCGTGTTGTAGGTGCGTTCCCCATCGCGGATCGAATCGCTTTGATTAACCACAATGCGCAGATCAAGACCAGGGCGTTCTTTCGACATGGTCTTGATGAAGGCATAAGCATCGGTCATGGCGGTTGGTTCATCAGCCGTTACCACGAGACAGGTGCCAGCCTTGGTGGTTAGCTGGCGGGTTGGACGATCAAGCCCTGCCCCCAGATCAATAATCACACGATCATAAGAAGCTGCGAGCACACCCAAATCATTGCCCAGATGCTGGACCTGATTGGCGGGGATATGATTCAGTGCGCTAGACCCGGACCGCCCGGCAATAATGTCATAACCTGCATCGTCAAAGGGCTGAACGGCCTGGTTCAGGGTCAGATTGCCCCCGATCACACCAGACAGATCACACTTGGGCATCAGGCCCAACTGGATATCCACATTGGCCAGACCGAAGTCGCCATCAAACAAGAGTGTACGTTGACCCAGATCGGCAAGAGCATGAGACAGCGTTACGGCGAACCAGGTTTTTCCCACGCCCCCTTTGCCAGAAGCAACGGCAAATACATTGCCGCCCTTTCGGGCTGTTGGGGCGGGTGTTGTTTTTTGTATAGCTGCAAACATAGCTATTATATGTACAGAGAAATGGTTACTGAACAGTTAGGCAAAGATATTTTTTTGGTTAATTTTACACCTTCAACGCAAAGAAACACCGAGCCTTTTGGTCTCGGTGTTTCTTTAAGGTTTTGATTTTTATAGATATAGTTAGCTAGTCACATCAACCAGTGCTTTGGCAAGCTTTTCGATTTTTTCCATTTGCAGGCCCGCAACGTTAATACGGCCGCCTTTTACGACGTAGATCGCGTGATCGTCGCGCATTTTGGCGATCTGGTCATCATTCAGGCCCAGCAGGGTGAACATGCCGCGTTGGTTGGCGATGAAGTCCCAGCGGTTGGACCCTGTCAGTTCACGCAGTTTGTCAGAGAAAGCTGCACGCAGGCCATTTACGCGGCCACGCATTTCAGTCAGTTCTTCTTTCCAGATTTTGGTCAGTTCAGCATCTTGCAGGATGGTGCGAACAACAGCTGCACCGTGATCTGGCGGCATGGAATAGATGCCACGTGCGATCGCGCCAAGGTGACCCTGGCATTTCTTGGCCAATTCTGCATCTTCAGATACAACGATGGAGCAACCAACGCGGTCACGGTACACACCGAAATTTTTGGAACAGGAAACGGCAATCATGGCGGTTGGGACATGTTTCAGCAAAGCGCGCATGCCCTTAACATCTTCTTCCAGACCATCGCCAAAGCCAAGATAGGCGAAATCGATCAGTGGGATCAGGCTGTTTTCAGCCAGGAATTTGCCCATTTTGTCCCACTGTTCTACAGACATGTCGCGGCCTGTCGGGTTGTGGCAGCAGCCGTGAAGGACAACAACGTCGTCTTTCTTGGCATTGCCAAGGGCAGAACACATGTCGTCAAACAGCACATCCTGTGTGTCGTAATCAAAGTAAGGATAAACTTCCACATCCAGACCCACGCCTGTCCCCAACAGGGAATGGTGGTTCGGCCAGGTTGGATCGCTGACCCAGATGGTGGCATCTGCCTTGGCGCGTTTAACCAGTTCGGATAACAGACGCAACGCGCCACTGCCGCCCGGGGCCTGTGCGGCACCTGTCAGGCTGAGGTCATAATCATCGCCCAGCATGAACTTGGTCATTTCTTTGTTGAATTCCGCATCGCCCGTCATGCCAACATATTTTTTGGTGCTTTGGGTGGCGTGCAGTTTGTCTTCGGCCTGGCTGACGGCTTTCATGACAGGCGTTTCGCCTTTTTCGTCCTTGTAGATACCGACGCTCAGGTCGATCTTGTCGGCACGGTCATCGGCCTGAACTTTGGCCATCAACGCGATGATTGCATCGACTTGTGGCGCGGCTAGGTTTTGAAACATATTTATCCCCTTTTATTAAATCTGACCAATGGTCTTAATCTTGGCTTTCGGGTGGACTTCACTTTGGGAAATCACAGCCGTTGATGGACGGAAGCGTTCAATGATTGAACGAACATAAGGTCGGATCGCCGGGCTGGTCAGAAGGGCAGGTGTTTCGCCCATCATGGCCTGACGTTCAAACGTCTGGCGAACCATATTGATGAATTCCTGCATCTTGCTTGGCGCCATGGAAAGCTGGCGTTCGTCGCCACTGCCAACCAGGCTTTCAAGGAAGACCTGTTCCCATTCGGGCGACAGGGTAATCAAAGGCAGCACCCCTTGTGGATTGACCAGCATATCGCTGATCTGACGCGCAAGGCGGGAGCGCACATGTTCAGTAATCATATTGATGTTGCGGGTATAGCCTGTGGCTTCGGAAATCCCTTCCAGAATGGTCGGCAAATCACGAATAGAGATACGTTCCACCAGCAGGTTTTGCAGCACGCGCTGGACGCCGCCGACACTCATGCTGTTTGGAATGATATCACCGATCAGTTTCTGATGTTCCTTATCCAGATCATCCAGCAGTTTCTGCGTTTCTGTGTAAGACAGAAGTTCAGACATATTGTCTTTCACCAGCTCGGTAATATGGGTGGTGATGACGGTGCCGGGTTCCACGACCGTATAGCCACGGAAAAGCGCTTCTTCCCGGTTGTTGCTATCAACCCACATGGCAGGCAGGCCGAAGGTAGGTTCTTTGGTGGCTTCACCAGGCAGCGAAATATCTTCGCCGCGCGGATCCATAATCATCAACTGGTTGGGGCGCAAATCCCCACGGCCTGCTTCAATCTCTTTTACCCGGATGACATAATTGTTCGCTGGCAGTTGCATATTATCCTGAATACGCACAGAGGGCATGACAAAGCCCATTTCCTGTGCCAGTTGGCGGCGCAGCGCTTTGATCTGGTCGGTCAGTTTCTGGCCGTCCATACCTGCGTTTACAAGGGACAGTAGTCCATAGCCCAGTTCGAGACGCATCATGTCAATCTTCATGGTCTGGGAAATAGGTTCTTCACTAGGCGCAGGCGGGGCTGTGGACTCTGCCTGTTCTTTGATGACGCGTTCTTCGGCCTCGACTTTTTGCTTTTGCCATACGTAATAGGCCCCACCCCCGGTTAAGGCACCCAGAAACAGGAAGGGCAGCATGGGGATGCCGGGCATGGTTGACATGCCGACAAGGATAGCGGTGCTCATGCCCAGTGTTTTCGGATTGGCCCCAAATTGGGAAATCAGGGCCTTGTCAGCCGTACCTGCCACACCGGCTTTGGTGACCAGCAGACCTGCAGCAGTAGATACGATCAGGGCGGGGATTTGCGATACCAGACCATCCCCGACGGTCAGACGGGTATAGCTGTCTGCCGCCTCGGCCATTGCCAGGTCTTTTTGGACGACACCGATGATGATCCCGCCGATGACGTTGATAAAGGTAATCAGAATGCCTGCAATTGCATCCCCGCGGACAAACTTTGACGCACCGTCCATAGCCCCGAAGAAAGTGCTTTCATCCTGCAGTTCCTGGCGACGTTCTTTGGCTTGGTCTTCGTCGATCAGACCCGTTGAAAGGTCGGCATCAATCGCCATCTGTTTACCGGGCATGGCGTCCAGGGTGAAACGCGCGGTCACTTCGGCGATACGACCGGAACCTTTAGTGATAACGATAAAGTTTACGATCACAAGGATGGTAAAGACGATGATACCAATGATGAAATTACCGCCCATGATAAAGCCGCCAAAGGCTTCAATCACGGCGCCTGCCGCGTGTGTTCCTTCGTGGCCATCGGTCAAGATCAGACGTGTTGAGGCAAGGTTCAGCGCCAGCCGGATCATGGTGGCGATTAGAAGTACGGTCGGAAAGGCACTGAATTCCAGTGGTTTTTCCAGGAAGATCACCGTCATCATAATCATGACAGAGAAGGTAAAGGAAAAGGCCAGCGAGATATCCAGCAACCAACTAGGCATCGGGAAGATAAGAACAACCAGAATGGTTGATATCCCGATGGCCATACCAAAGTCGCCGTTCATGAAGGCTGTTTTTGCTTTGTTAAAGAAGGCGCTGAAGCTATCTCCGCCTTGTGCTGCCCCGCTGTCGCCTGGTTCTGCCATTTATGCGTACTTTCCTGACTTAAGGGGTGCCACCAGCTGCGGGAACGTCAAATCCTTCATCCCCGTAAAGCTTTAATTTATTGCGCAGCGTACGAATGGAAATGCCCAGCACGTTGGCCGCATGGGTGCGGTTGCCCAGGCAGTGATCCAGTGTCGCAATGATCAGTTTGCGTTCCATATCCGCAACGGTCTGGCCGACAAAATCTTCCGGTGCCCCTGTGCCGCCTGTTGAACCAGCAGTCGTACCTGCATCGCCTTGTCCGCCAGAAGGCGTGCCGCTGAGCATAATGGCTTCTTCGCCAATCTCTGTCGGGCCGCCGACCAAAACGGCACGGTGCATGGTGTTTTCGAGTTCCCGTACGTTGCCGGGCCAGCCATGTTGCAGAATTTTCTTTTTCGCAGCATCTGTCAACGGACGTTCTGCCATATCGTTGGCTTCAGCATATTTCTTGATGAAATGGGTTGCCAGAACAGCGATATCTTTCGGACGTTCTTTCAGGGACGGCAGCTGCAAATTCACCACGTTCAGGCGGAAATATAAATCTTCGCGGAACTCACCCTTGGCAACTGATTGTTCCATATTGCGGTTAGAGGTTGCAAGCACACGCACATTGACCGGAACCGGCTTTTTACCGCCGACACGATCAATTTCGCGTTCCTGCAGGATACGCAAAAGCTTGGCCTGCAGGCGCGGGTCCATCTCGGAAATCTCATCCAGCAGGATGGTGCCATTGTTGGCTTCTTCAAATTTACCGATCCGGCGCGCAACAGCCCCCGTAAAGGCCCCTTTTTCGTGACCGAACAGTTCCGATTCCAGCAGGTTTTCCGGGATGGCAGCACAGTTAACTGCGATAAACGGGCCGTCCTTGCGTTTGGAATTACGGTGAATGAAACGGGCCATGATCTCTTTACCCGTTCCGGATTGCCCGGTGATCAGCACACTTGCGTCACTGGGCGCGATTTGTTTTGCAAGGCGTACCACATCATCCATAACCGGATCATTATAGATCATGGCATGGCTTTCTTCGGCAACCGCGCTTAAGACCGCACCGATCAGTTCAGCATCCGGGGGCAGTGGCAGATATTCCTGCGCGCCCGCACGAATTGCCCGCACGGCAGCTTGGGCATCAGTTGCCACACCACAGGCCACAACCGGGGTATTGATGCGTTCGGCATTCAAATTGGTGATGAAGGTTTCAATATCCAGCTGGATGTCGACCAGAACCAGATCTACGCCTTTCCCTTGGCGCAGTGTTTCCAGACCATCGCGGATGTCGTCTGTATGAATGACTTTTGCGCCGCGCTTAACCGCAATCTGGCTGGCAGCACCGACTTGTCCATTCAATGTTCCGACGATCAAAATCTTCATTTATTCAAAACCTCTTTAATGGGCCTTAATCAAAATATTGCACACGACGATGCGGAGGCAAGATGCTGTTTAACATCATTTCCAGGCGACGTGGGTTTTCCTGGCGACCAATTGAGGCCGTTGCCAGAATATAAAGCTGGTTGACCAGAATTTCTTCATCCGAATTTCGTTCCAGTTTTGCAGCCAAGGGCATAAGTACCATATTCGACAGCACTGCACCATAAAAGGTGGTTAAAAGTGCGACGGCCATGGAGGGGCCGATGGTGCTGGGGTCATCCAGGTTCCCTAACATCTGCACCAGACCGATCAGCGTTCCGATCAAACCCATGGCCGGGGCGAATTCGGCAGCTTTGCGCAGGATGTTGGCCCCCTTATGGTGCCGTCCGGCCATGGCTTCCAGTTCGCCGATCATCATGTTTTCGACTTCGTCCGCAGGCGTGCCATCCACGATCATGGACAGGCCCTTGTGGAAGAATTCTTCACGTTTGATACTTTCCAGCACGCCTTGAAGCTGCAGCACACCTTGCTTGCGCGCAACTTCGGCAATGCGGATCGTTTGCACTGCAATGGTACTGGCATCCTGGCTGCGATACATCACCGTCTTTAAAACCAGTTGACCACTGCGCAGCATTTCCCCAAGCGAGAAACAGGCGGTTGTCACCCCGATGGTGCCGCCAAGTACGATCAGAATAGACGGCGGGTTGATGAATGAGTCGGGCGAGCCCCCCAGCACAATAGCTGCGATGACGAGTGCAAACGCGACAATCAATCCGATGATAGTTGCGGCATCAATCGTTGATTTGCTGCCCCCAATTCCTCCGCCTTCAGCCATATTTTCCTGCTTTAACTCCGGTCAGATTTAATAATCTCTGTCATGGTGACACCGAGACGTTCTTCAACGACCACGACCTCGCCACGCGCGACAAGACGATTATTAACATAAATATCAATCGCTTCACCAACTTTTCGATCTAATTCGATCACAGCACCGCGACCCAGCTTCAAAAGGTCGCTGACAGGCATGGTTGCCTTGCCCAAAACGGCGCTGACCCGGACCGGAATGTCATAGACGGCTTCCAGTTCACGTGCACTTGTCGGCAGATCCTGAACAGGGGCGCCCATGGCAGGACCAGCTTGTCCCATCTGGGCTTCCGGCGCCATCGGGCCTTCCGGATTATCCAGACTGTCGAGTTCTAAGTTTCCATCTTCATCAGCCATGCTGATTTACTCCTCTATCCTGCCTGTTCGGGCGCGTGATTTGCTGCAGGGGCATCCGGTGTTGTCTCCGCTTGCGGAGTTTCGCCCTGATTGGCACCTTGCGTCAAGTTTCGTTCGATAATTTCGTCAATTTGTTGCCAAAGTTCTTCGGAATTTCGCTCCGCCCCGCCTTCAGACCATTCCACACGGCAATCACCGGGCACCAGGTCGTCATGAGGCATCACGACGACGCGGCCGTCAAAGCCGACTTCATCGGCGATTTTGACCAGTTTTTCATGGACCTCATCGCGCAAACTTTCATGCACTTTGACGATAATGCGTGGTTCTGCGCGCAGCGGTTCCAGACAACGGCTGACCACATTGATAATTTCGTCCACCCCATGCTTTTCCGCATAAGCTGGGATAATTTTTTTTGTTACCGCACGGGCAACAGCCAAAGCGTGGGCTTCATGATCTTCCTGGGCCTGGCTATGTTGCTGGAAGGCCTGCGGGATAGATTGAGAAATCTGAGTTAAAGCATTGGCAATCAGATGTTCAAATTGCGCATTGGCTTCCTGCAATCCAGCCGTTTTACCTTCATCAAAAGCGGTTTGCTGTGCCGCCATAACCTCTTCTTCACTGAAGGTTGGGGCAGGGGGCTCTTCAAATTCTTCTTCCGCCTCTTCTGCGTCGGCTTCGTCGTGTTCTTCGGCAAATTCGAAGGTGGACTCATCATCCGGGTCGAAATCCGGATCGAAGGTGCGGTCTTCGAACATATATCTCTTAACGCCTGCCATGTTAGAATACCAACTCGTCGTCTTCGCCTGGCTGTGCGATATTGATCTCGCCCGCGTCGGCCAACTGCTTGGCGACCACAACGATTTCGGCCTGTGCCTCATCCACATCACGCAGACGAACAGGGCCCATGGCTTCCATATCTTCGCGCATCATCTTGGCAGCACGTTCAGACATATTCTTGAAGAACAGATCCTTGACCTCTTCCGACCCACCTTTCAATGCCATAGACAGTTTGTCTTTTTCTGCCTGACGCAGCAGCACCTGAATGCCAGCTGTATCCACACGCACCAGATCGTCGAATGTAAACATCAGTGCCTTAATACGTTCAGCAGATTCACGGTTACGTTCTTCAAGGGCGGTGATGAAGCGGTTTTCGGTGTTACGATCCAGGTTGTTGAAGATATCAGCCATAAGTTCGTGGCTATCGCGACGCTGGGTGCGGGCCAGGTTGGACATGAATTCAGAACGCAGTGTTTTCTCAACCCCGTCCAGAACTTCTTTCTGCACAGCCTCCATACGCAGCAGACGCATGATAACTTCCATGGCGTAGTTTTCCGGCAACAGCGAAAGAACGCGTGCGGCATGGTCCGGTTTAATTTTGGATAGGACAACCGCAACCGTTTGCGGATATTCGTTTTTAAAATAGTTGGCCAGTACGGCTTCGTGTACGTTGCCCAGCTTATCCCACATTGTACGACCCGCAGGACCGCGAATTTCTTCCATGATGTTGGAGACACGATCTTTTGGCAGGGCCTGGCGCAGCAGACGTTCCGTACTGTCAAACGTACCCACAAGGGAGCCGGCAGAAGACAGCTGATCGGCAAATTCTACAAACAGACGTTCGATCACGGTGGAGCTGACAGAACCCAGGGAGGCCATGATTTGCGACAGTTCGCGAATTTCTTCGTCATCCATCATTTCAAACAGGCGCCCGGAATGTTCCTCCCCAAGGGAAAGCATGAAAATTGCAGCTTTCTCCTGACCAGTTAAACTTCGGTAATCGTCCTTTACGCGAGCCATACTTCTTTACCTTTATGCTTCCTGATACATCCAGTTGCGGATGATCGCGAGCGCTTCTTCCGGGTGTTTGTCTACAATTTCGCCAACCTTCTTCACAGAAGACGCCTTCACGCGGCCTTCTACGCGGTCGATATCGATAAGTTCTTCAAATCCGTCATCTTCATCAGGTGCGGCATCCGATGGGACCGGTACACCAGCAGGGCCAGCCAAGGCTTCGGCTTCGGCTTCTGCGAGCGCAGCGGCTTCTGCAGCAGCCTGTTGTTCGAAGACACGTTTGATGAGGGGGCGGACCACCAGCAGGATTACCAGCAGGGCAACCAGACCCAGCACTGTCATCTCTGCGTACTTCATCAGTTCTTCTTTGGTGAAGATCCAGAAGACGATTTCAGGTGTGTCATCAATTTCTTCAACAGCGGCAAAGCGCATGTTGATCACATCAACGCGGTCGCGTTGGTCTTTATAGCCGATTGCACTCTGAACAAGGACGGAGATTTGATCCATCTCTTCCTGGCTGCGCGGCTCATAAGTTACCGTGCCGTCTTCGCCGCGCGTGTAAATCCCGTCAACCAGAACGGCGACGGACAAGCGGTTAACCACCGCTGTTTCACGCACGCGGTTGATGATTTTCTTTGAAATTTCGTAGTTAACAGTTTCCTGTTCGCGGTTGGCGCGTGATCCGGCTGTTGCACCCGAATTCCCTGTTTGCTGCGCATCAGGCAGATTATTGCCGACCGTTACGGCCAGGTCATTTTCACTTTCGTTACTTTCCTCGGACTCTGTCGCGGTGGAGGTTGAACGAACCACCTGACCTTCCGGGTCATATTCTTCTTCAACCGATGTTTCACGCGAGAAATCCATGTCTGCGTAAACTTCGGCGCGGACCTTACCAAATCCGACGGTGCGTTCCAAAAGGCCTTCAATCTTGCGTGCGATCTGTTCTTGTTTTTCAAGTTTCTGACGCTCGATCTCTTGCGTTTTATCCGCATTACCCGGCTGATCAAAGCCTTTGGCAAGTAGAGTCCCTTTGTCATCGACGATGGAAATCCGTTCCGGTACCAGGTCAGGCACGGCAGAAGCGACAAGGTGTTGAACCGCCGCGATCTGTTCTTTTTTCAGACGATCGCCACCACTCATGCGCAAAACAACAGAGGCGCTGGGCTGTTGCCGTTCACGTGAAAACAATTCACGGCGTGGCAGAACCAAATGAACGCGGGCGGCTTTTACGGTGCCGATGGATCGGATGGTGCGGGCCAGTTCGCCTTCAAGGGCGCGCACAAGATTTACGTTTTGCTGGAAGTTGGTTGAACCAATGCTTTCAGCATTATCAAAAACTTCGTAACCGACGGAGCCACCGGACGGCAGGCCATTTTCAGCGATCTTCAGACGCATGGAACCGACAAGATCGGAAGACACAAAAATTTCCGCCCCGTTCTGGGCAATGTCGTAAGGCACCTGTTCACGTGAGAGAATATCAACGATCTGGCGGGAGTCATCCTGGTTCAGCCCGGAATAGAGCAATTCCATCTGCGGGGTGCCAAGGCGCGTCATCAGGTAAATGAAGAAGGCGACCAGAGCCAATATGACACCGCCGACAACAGCCAGGCGCTGTGGTCCCAAATTCTTTAATGTGTCTACAAAACTACTCACTGGTCGATCCTTTTTGACTCTACTTAATCGCCTTTTCCATCATACGCAAACACTTTTGCCCATGAAACTACACCATAGAATCTAACGTAGCACCCCTAAACAAGAAGTTAATAACCCGGCAATTTTTGCCCAGTCTCCTATAAAACTTCTTTTCCCCCTTTAAAATGGCCTTAATTGGCCTGAGATTCTACCATAATTTTATATAAAAAAGAAAAATGCCCCGGTCACGCGAGGTGCCGGGGCCAAGTATAAAGAGAACCGATATAAATCGGAGATTTTCTGCGCGGTTAAACCTTGAAGGATTAACGTTTAACCCGCAGAAGTTCTTCCAACATCTCATCTGATGTTGAAATGATCTTGGCCGCAGCGGAATAGGCCCGCTGGGTGGTAATCATCGAGGTGAATTCTTCCCCCAGATCAACCGTTGAAGCTTCAAGGGATGATTGGTTCACAGAACCGGCCCCTGCAGAACCTGCTTCACGCACGGTTGGCTGACCGGAGAAGTCAGTTTCGATCCAGACGTTACCGGACAGACTTTCCATCCCGTTCGGGTTCACCATGGTGGCAACCGGGATCATAAAGACCGGACGGGTTACACCGTTATCGAACAAAGCCGTTACAACACCTTCTGCGTTGATGGACACCCCGGCGAAGTTACCGAAGGCCGCACCGTTCTGGGAGATGAAGTTGATCTGATAGTTTCCTCCGAACTGCGTGATCCCGTCAGCAACGTTATAGTTACCTAATGATACTTGCAGGGCAGGGCTTGTGGAGCCATCCATATCTTCTGCCCCGTTTGCCCAGTTGATCTTGTACTGGATAGTCGGATCAGAAGCTGTGGCTTCATCAGTTCCGAAAAATTTGTCTGGTGTCCCGTCCCCGTTAAAGGCGACAGCGTGACTTGTTTGTGAGGTCCAGCCTACTGTTGAGCTAATGGCTTCTACGTTGAAGGCGGTATTTTGCATAACAGAGTCAACACCACTGGTTTTCAATGCTGTGGCATCAACTGTCATTGTCTCAGCTGTATCAACATTATGGAATACAACAGCATTTTCACCTGCGATTCGTTCTGCCCAAGTGGTAGGAGGTGAATCAGCGACGCCACCAAAGTGATATTGCAATAGATTTTGAATGCGGGTACCAAGTTCATCCATAACTTGAGAAAGTGAACGGCTGTTGACGTTGATATCCAAGTTGGTATGTGTGCCCGGTGCGCCGCCTTGTGTTACAGCAAATGTGGCACTAGCACCGAAATTTGTGTTAACACCATTGGCGTTTGATTTGGCGAGGGTTGCACCGATTGTCGAATTACCCGCAGCGGCGATTGTATTGTTGACACTGATGGTCGCGTTTGCAACTGAAACCCAAGTTCCTGCGCCCCTAGCAGAATCCATTTGGGTTTCCATTGCACTGGCAAGTGCAGCAGCAGCAGTATTTGCAGATGCACCATTGGCAATAGTTACTTGTACTGCACCTGCCGTGGTAACCGTACTATCGGTGTCAAATTCGTATGAGACACCATCAATAGTGACGAGATCGCCATCAATGGGTTGGGTAATGGTGAAGCTATCTTGGTCCATGACGCTGTCGTCAGCGGTCGTGAAATCAATGGTATATGTCGCTGAACCAATTTGTAATGTCATCGAGGTGCCAGAATCTGGAACGGATGCAAAATCAAGACGTCCAATAGACATATAATTATTACGGGATGTATTTTGGTCTTCAATGACCATTGACTCTGCCCCAGCTGGTGGAACTACAGATAAATCCCATCCGTTGGATGCGCGTTTCGTCCAAGTGTGGTTGATGTTATGCGCACCGCCAAGGGAATCATAAATCAGAACGTCTGTTTTATGTGTTGAACCAACTGCATCTTCAGAAGGCAGGTTTGCGCCCATGGAGATGGTGGTGGAGGCAACGGCCGTACCACCAATTGTTTTCAAATTCAATGATCTTAGATTGTCAGAATCGACAATGTTGTCGTTAATGTAAACGGTATCACCAGAGGAGTTTTGATAGGCTTTCATATAGGTGTCATCATTGATGGTTTTTGTCACTGCTTGTGTGGAACCATCATATGTTTGCAAGGGCCAACCCTGCAGGTAATAACCGGATACATTTTGCAAATAACCATCTTTATCCACACGGAAAGAACCCGCACGGGAATAAGCATAGATATCCCCTGTGCCCGGATTACCTGATTCGTTTACGATAAACAGGCCGTTACCGGAAATTGCGATATCGGTTGCAGCTGATGTGGATTGCAACAGACCCTGAACGTCAACACCTTGACGGGGTTTGGATTGCACACCACCTGCGGAATATTTTGTCAAAGACGCTTGTTTTGTCACAAGGGTCTGGAAGTTTACAGTGGTATTTTTGTAACCGGTCGTGTTTACGTTGGTTACGTTATCGGCGATTGCACCCATGGCACTTGATTGTGCCTGAAGGCCGGATACGCCGGAAAAGAGGGCACCATATAAGCTCATCTTTTATCTCCTTAGCGAGTTGGTTTTGCAATTCTCGCGTTATCATTATGACTCCCCTGTTCTTGGGTCGCCGGTTCTCTAGTCGGTGGAGCTTTTGCTCCTGTTATTATTCGTCTTATGCAGTTATTGCAGCGGTCGCAGCTGTTGCAGCCGTGGCTGCATCACTTGCCGCTTTCGCTGCATTGGCTGCAGCCGTTGCAGCCGCTTGTGCTGCTTGTGCCGCGATACCGGATGTTGCAGCATCACTTGCATTGGTTGCGGCTTCTGCCGCAGCCGTTGCAGCTTCATTTGCTGCTGTAACAGCGTCATTTGCTGCTGTTACATATTCAGAAAGGTCTGTGTCAGGGTTGGCAGTCGCAAGGGCTTCAATTTCTGCAGCAGAGGCTGCAGCCGCTGTTTTGGATTTCTCAGCGTTTTGTGAATAGCCTTTGGCTGTCAGGGCCGCTTGCGCAATGGTGTCAACCTCACTCAGTTTGACCGCTTCTTCCTGAAGGGTCAGAACTTGATCAAGGGCGATTTCCTGGTTGTTGATCATCAGGATTGGATCTTTACCAGCGTAAGAAACGCCACTGACGATACCAAGTGTGGTTGTCGTAATATCAACAGGGGCACCGTCACCATCCTGTGCAACGACAGTAAGGTTATAAATGCCATCGGGAACCTGGTTGCCTTGCAGATCGGTACCATCCCAGACGACACCATGTTTACCTTGTGTCAGGTTACCATCAGCGGTCATGACTGTACGACCGGACGCATCCTGAATGGTGATCAATGTGCTGGCTGCATCTTCGTGAAGAATATAGTTAAATTCAGCCTGGCCGCCATAGACCTGAACATTGGAGCTTTCGGCCTCAATATAGTGACCTACATAGCCTGCAACGCTTGAAAGTTGTGAGTTTTCCTGTGCGGTGATCAGTGTCTCCAGGTTTGAGTTCTGGGCGATCTGCTGTTCCACACTGGCGAACTGAACCAATTGTGACGTAAATTCAGTGGCATCCATCGGATCAAGCGGATCCTGATGCTGCAACTGGGTTGTCAATAGCGTCATGAAATCATTCAGGTCATCTGCGAGTTTTTGCGCATCCTGGGCTGCACGGCCTGTTGTGGCAGCGGCGGTACCTGTAATAGCTTCAACCATGGTTCTCTTCCTTCAAATCTTTAATTACGCGCTGATGTCCACGCCGCCAGCGGCAGCCCGGTCTTTTGCACGTTGGGCCAGCATGTCCATTTCGGATGCGAGCAACAATTCTTCTTCAGGTGCATCGCTGCCAACTTCCCCACCGGGACCGCCATTGCCTGCACCTTTAGCCATCTGGCCTTCGCCTTCCTGCTGTTGCAGGTTAAAGTTCATGTCGCCCATGTTCAGGCCAGCTTCAGCCAGAGACTTCGCAAGATCAGAGGCATCGTTCTTCAGCATCTGCAGGGTCTCAGGGCGTTCGGCGACAACGGTTGCCACAACCTTGCCTGAAGACATATCCAGCTGCACTTCGATGCGCCCCATTTCCAGCGGCTTGAGCTGAATATTGATGCGATCGTGACCTGCTTTGGCCGCTTTGCTGATCTCAACAGAAATTTCTTCCGGACGTGCCGTTGTGTGAACAGGTGGTTTATGTTGGGCTGCCTGTTTGGCCTGTGCGGCTTGCTGGGTCTGTTGGGTTTGTTGCGTGTTATTCTGTGTACTGGCTTGTGCCGTTTGTGTATCCACACCTTGTGGCTGGGAAACCATGGTGGTTTTAGCGGCTGAACCAGCACCTTTTGCATCCCCGACCATATTCTGGAAGGACTGGTTCTGGCTCTGCTGGGTGTTGGTGTTTTGCGTGTTCTGGGTCTGCGCATTTACTACGGCAGCCTGGGCGTTCTGACCCTGATTACCTGTGTTGGACTGTTGGCCCTGCTGCTTGTTGGCAGCCGCTGTTGCGGTTGCAGCTGTTGCCACCTGACCTGCATTTGACAGGTTTTGCGTTGGGGTGGAAGACAGTTCAGCAGACTGGTTGGTCACATTTACGCTGACATTGGCCCGTTGACCAGCACCCAGTTTTTTGGACAGATCGGCAGCCTGTTTTTGCGCATCACCAGATAGTTCACCTTGCTGTGCAGGATTAACAGCCTGTTGATTGGCATTTGTGTTCTGGGCTTGTTGCTGTACCTGACCTTGTTGCGGGCCATGTTGTGCTGTTTTGTTTTCAGCACCACCGGATTGCCAGCCTTGAGAGAACTGACCTTTATTTTCTGTATTGCCCGCTTGTGTGGCCTGAACAGACTGAACAGTTTCTGTTGTTGTCTTTGTGGCGACATTCCCTTTCTTGGGGTCAGCCATGGCAACGATGGCAGGATCAGCTGCCATTTGGGCCGCAGCCGCTGTGCTTTGTGCAAAAGCATTGCTGGCGGCTTCATCAGACACATTATCAGTGGCTGCGTTCTGATTGCCTGCAGCATCCTGACCTTCATTGTTTTGGCCTGTGTTGCCCGTATCGGATTGTCCGTTATCAGCTGATTGTTGATCTGTAGAGGAAGTATCATCATTGGAGGCCGATTTTTCACGTGGCGCGTGATCGTCCTGCTGATTGTCGTGGCCATCTTGTGAAGCGTTTTGACGATGGTCATCCGGACGGCTGTCGCGGGTGTCGTCCGCACGGCCATAGTCGCGGTCATCGCGGCGTTCACGTACAGGTTCATCATCACGGTGGTTTGCCGGACCAGCTTCGCGTTCATCACGATAGCCGTGGTCGTGCGCGCCGCTGCCGCCGTCATCATAGACGCCTTCATTTTGCGAAGAATTTGTCGACATGGACATATTCGTATTCATGTTATCGGTACCGAAGACCAAAAAACTAGAGAACTGGGGACCCGAACCCGCCTGGGCTTTTGATCCGTTCTTTGCTGATCCTGCAACGGCAGCAGCTGCTGCGTTACGGTTTCTTACTGATAAATCATCCATGATCGCTTCCTCGCAATTTCTACATGTCGGCAGAAAACTTGCAAAGGGTGTGCCAATTGATTTCATATTTTTAAGATGTTGATTTTATTGACTTTATTGAATCTGCTTGGCGGATATTTTTTACCGAGTGGAATGACTTGGCAAAAATTACTAGGCAAATAGTGCCAAGTCCAATGAACTTGTGTATGTTGCTTTTAATTGTGTGATTGTCAGTAATTTAAGTCTGGAATGAAGTTATGAGTGAAATAGATGTGAAAACCGCTTTGAATGTGCACTTGGGGATCGTTCGTACCGGAAGTTCATCTATCAGACGACTTATTCGAGATTATTGTGAGATTTCGGGGGAAGTTTGTAGCCATTTTCCAGAGACGGACCAGGAGCAAAAATCAGATGACGCCAAATATATTCTCATGGAATGTCCGTATCCCTACCACAAGCAGGTAGAACGTCCTTGTCGCTATTTTACGACACTTCGTGATCCCGTTGATTCTGTTATTTCTGAATATTATTTTTATCTGGAAAGAAATGAAATTGATAAGGATGTGACGTTAGACGATTACATTTCTGCTCTGCCAGCGTCTTATAATAAACAGGCAAGATGGATGGCTGCGATCAATAGCCCTGATGAAACACGTCATCTGACAACTCAGCCGCGCAATATGTTTGAATGTGGCTTTTATGACACTATCGATGATAGTGACCTGTTGGAAGAGGTAAAGGAAAGTGCAGCAAAATATTTTGCTGTAATCGGATTGCTTGAACGTCTGGAAGAAACCGCATTTCTATTTGCGACCCAAATGGGATGGAGTACGGTTCCAATCTTGAAACGTATGAACCCGAGTATTCGAACGAGCATTGTCAAAAAGACACCGCCTACAGTGTTGCAGGTTCAGAAAATCAAGGCCTGTAACCGTGCGGACGAGATTTTGTACCATAGTGTTGTACAGAACTTTAATCAGCAAGTTCAGGGGATTATGCAAACCTATGGCAGTCAGTTTGCCACCTATCAGGAACAGTGTCAGGTGGTTGATCGGGCTTTTTTGGAAAAACAGGAAGAACTTGTTGAAAAACACAAGGCGTAAACAACCGAGCGGGCTTGTTGCGATCGCTTTATCCAATCAGATTTACAAAACTGCCTCTGTTGAATGAGCTGGCAGCATATTGGCCGGAAACAGGGTTGGAGTACTGAATAGGCGGGGAGTAGGTGTCACTGCCTATAGATAAATCTTGGGCGACGCTGTTCCCCAGGGAGGTGCCACCGCCAGCGGAATTTACAAGTGAGCCATAGTTAAAGCCTTGAGAGATGGCATCATTTAATTGCTGGATACGCCCCAATCTTTCTTCAACGGAATATAGTGCATCGTTGATGCGTCGGGCGGCATCTTCCACGCCCAAATCTGAAAGGACGTTGATGTTGGACAAGCCGAGTGCTTGTGAGTCAACGGCGACCCCCTGAACTTTGATTTTTCCACCAAGTTCATTTGTTTCCAGGTACAAAGTTCTGTTGTCTGAACGCAAGAGACTGACGCTTCCAACTTCTGCTGAATCTACGATGGTTTCAAGCGTGTTTAGAAAGCGTGAAATATCCGCTTGCAGGGTTACACGTGATGTTTCGGGAAAGTTGGTTGGCAAGTTTGTTTTTTCAGCGATGTTAATTAAGGAGGCAAGTCCTTCTATCACTGAACTGACAAGGCTGCTTTTGGCAACGGCAAGTTCGGTCAGGTCTTTGGATCGGCTAGGCGCAATGGATGTGGCAAAAGGTTGCCTTTGGCTCAGGGCAGACGGCTGGGTACTCGACTGAGAGGTTACAGTCGGAACATATAAAACAGCAGATAAATTATCTATTGCCGGAATAGCCATCTAAATACTCACATTATGTGTAAGTGTTTATCATATCATATTGTTATACAGATTGAAATTTAACATTCTGTCAGCGTTTGAATTGTCCTCTGTACACCTTTTCCATTACACAAAGCGGAAGCTGCCTTGCTCGTTTTTTTAAAAGTGTTTTCATCGGTAATTTGTTGGATGGCGTTGGTTAATGCCGTTTCAGTAATTTGATCAGGTTTCCCCAGGTTTATGCCTGCACCTGCCCGTTCGATTTCATTAATCATATAATGTTGATTGTCTGCAATTTCGACCATGAGGCTAGGGAGGCCCAAAACGCAACGTTCAAGGGCACTGACTCCACCTGCACCAATGGCAATATCGCATTGGCACATCAACTGTGTGAGAGGCGAAACATTATGGTGGAGGTTAACTTTATTTGGGTTTTGGTTTGCGCTTTTCTTGATGTCTTCCAAATGAGGGTTAGATCCGCCCACAATGATTTCAAAGGAGGAAATATTGTTGACTTTTGGCAGGTGTTTCAACAGCAGTGTGGTGACGTTGTTCGGATCTGTGCCGCCCATTGTGATAACAACTTTTTTCTTGTTTTGTGCAACGGATTGCAATCGTTGAATTTGGGCTTCACGCGCCAAAGCGTAGCTTGGGTCAAGGAGGGCAAAGTCAGGTCCCAGTAGCATTTTGCAGTTTTGTGGGACCAGGTTTTTATATCTTTCTGAGGTGCTGCCTACTGTCTGGTCCAGAAGGTAATCACAATCATGTTTTCGGTTTGCCAAATCATCGATGGCCAAAATTTTTCCGACATAGGGGCGAAGCTGTTTTGAGAAGGTCGCGTCCAGATCATAGTTGTCGTAAATGAAAATCGCCTGGGAAGAAAAACTGATCGCTTCGGCGTCATCTGTTGCCGGGTTGAATGCGATGATATTGATTTTTGCAGGTAGAATATTTTTGATCGTATTTGCTGTTTCTTCGGATATGAGCAGATTGATTTTATAACCATTTGCGAAATATTCCCGAGCCAAATTCAGGCAACGCACCGCATGGCCAAGCCCCAGTGTTTTTGAAGCTTCGAAATGAATGTAAATATCATGCATGAAAAGCGTTACCTTTTTCAAAAATAAAGATTCAGATAAGGTTTATCGTGTACCCTTTGATTTGACGATTCTGTATTATTCTATATTCTTTATAGAGCTTTATGTCACATAGGGGATTAAAGTGTATAAAAAATTTTATAAAGAGGCACTGCGTATTCGCCTTGTGGAAGAGAAAATAATCGAATTATATCCGTCGGATAAAATTCAAAGCCCGGTCCATATGTCTATTGGGCAGGAAGCTGTCGCTGTCGGTACTTGCCAAGCGCTGGATGATGATGACTTGGTTTTTGCGACCTATCGCAGCCATGCTTTCTATCTGGCAAAAGGTGGGGATATGCCAAAAATGTTTGCCGAACTATACGGTCGTATCGGCGGGGGCTGCAAGGGCAAAGCAGGCTCCATGCATCTGGCTGCGCCCGAAGTTGGGTTTATGGGGGCATCGGCAGTTGTTGCGAGTTCCATCCCGCATGCTGTGGGGGCGGCGATGGCCGCGAAAAGGCGTAAGACTGGCCAAGTGATCATGTGCGCGTTTGGCGACGGGGCGACAGAAGAAGGTGTTTTTCATGAAAGTATGAATTTTGCTGCCCTTCATAAGCTACCTGTTTTGTTCCTATGTGAAGATAATGGTTTAGCGGTTCATTCCTTCAAAAAAGATCGACAGTCCTATGAACTGGATCAATTGCCTGAAAGTTATGGGATGGAAAAAACAGTTATTGAAAACGGTATGGACTTTGTGAATGTGCAAAAGGTGACCAAATCCGTTGTTGATAAAGTGCGCAATGGTGAAGGACCTGCTTTCTTGTTGATTAATACCTATCGTTATAAAGAACATGTCGGTCCCGGTGATGATTTTGATGCAGGTTATAGGTGTTCCTCAGATTATGATAAATGGTCAAAACTGGATCCGCTTGTGCAGGACGAAGATACCTATAATGACTTGAAGGCAGAAGTTGAGCAGGAAGTCATGGCCGCTGTTCAGTTTGCAGAAGACAGTCCCTGGCCTGGCCGGGATGAACTTTTAACGGATGTATGGTGAGCAAAAGATGGGCTTGAAAACGATTTCATACCAGGATGCGTTGTTGGAAACCATGACGCATGGATTGGAAACCAACCCTGACTTTGTCATCATGGGCCAAGGGGTGGATGATCATAAGGGGCTGTTTGGAAGCACAACGGATTTGGCCAAGAAATATGGTCATGACCGTGTGATGGATACACCATTGGCCGAAGAAGGTGTGATGGGCGTTGCTGTTGGTGCGGCCATGAACGGGATGTATCCGGTTCTGACACACATCCGCTCGGACTTTATGTTGCTGGCAACAAACCAGATCATCAACATGGCCGCCAAATACAAGTATATGTTTGGCGGGACAACGGAAGTGCCCTTGATGATCCGCGCGATTGTCGGGCGCAGTTGGGGGCAAGGCGCACAGCATTCACAAAGTCTGCAATCGCTGTTTGCTCATATCCCGGGATTGACAGTGATTATGCCCTCCAGTTCACAGACGATCCTGGATAGTTACCCTTACATCATGGAAAAGGTCAAAGGGCCTGTTATCAGTTTTGAACATCGTTTGCTTTACACATTAAATTTTGATGTGGATGAAGCGGCAGTGGCAAACAATGCGGACCCGTTGAAAGCACGCAAAATTCGCGAAGGTGACGATGTCACGATAGTAGCAACCTCAATCATGGCGCTGGAAGCAACGCGTGCGGCCAAGTTTCTGTCCAATGAGGCAGGTATTAACTGTGATGTGATTGACCTCCACTGTTTGTCACATATTGATGTGGATATGATTTGCGAAAGTTTGAAAAAGACGGGCAAGTTAATTGTCGCAGATACCAGCTGGGCACCTTATGGCGTGTGCGCTGAAATTTGCCGATTGGTGTGTGAGCGTGATCCAAGTTTGTTGAAGCAGCCAGTGGAAAGCCTATCTATGGCATGGGCCCCTTGTCCAACAGCAAAAACACTGGAAGACATGTATTACCCGCATTTGGGGGATTTGTGCGATACGGTTGCCCGTGTCGTTACAGGTAAGAAGGAACATGGCGTTGCGTTGCCAACGGAAACATCTATGGCCGACGTATATAAACGTTTTCGCGGTCCATTTTAAGAATAAGGAATAGAATATGCGTGTTTTAATTACAGGCATCACAGGGATGGTCGGAAGCCATTTGGCGGAATATATCCTCGCAAATCACCCGGACGTGGATGTCTATGGCATGGTGCGCTGGCGCAGTCCGCTTGACAATATTCAGGGTATTCTGGATCAGGTCAATCTGGTGAACGGGGATTTACGTGATTTGAATTCTATGATCAAGATTATGGAAGAAATCAAGCCAGACCGCATTTTCCATCTGGCTGCACAATCTTATGTGACCGTCAGTTTTGATCAACCTGCAGACACACTTGAAACAAATGTGATCGGCACGACAAATCTGATGGATGCCGTGCGTTGGGCAAAAATTGATCCACGCATTCATATCTGTTCTTCTTCAGAAGTTTATGGCCAGGTAAAGGCAGATGAAGTGCCGATTACCGAACACAACCCCTTGCGCCCTGCAAGCCCATATGCGGTGTCCAAAGTGGGTGAAGATATGGTTTCGTTACAGTATTTTCTGTCTTATGGCCTTAAGACAATTCGCACGCGGATGTTTACCCACACCGGTCCGCGTCGCGGCGACGTATTTGCGGAAAGTACCTTTGCCAAACAGGTTGCAGAAATAGAAGCTGGCCTGAAGCCAAACCCGGTGAAGGTAGGTAATCTGGATAGTGTGCGCACCATCGCGGATGTACGTGATGCCGTTCGGGCTTATTGGTTGCTATTGGAAAATGGGGAACCTGGCGAGGTTTATAATATCGGAGGTGAAGAGACCATGACGGTTGGTGATATTCTTGATATCTATAAAGATATGGCCACTTGTGAAATTCTTCATGAAGTTGATCCAGCACGCCTTCGTCCTTCCGATGTTACCTTGCAAATTCCGGATATTTCAAAGTTCCAGAAGGTGACAGGCTGGAAAGCTGAAATTCCACCGCGCCAAACCTTTGCAGATTTGCTGAATTATCATCGTGAATTGATTAGAAAGCAAAGGGCCTAATCATGAGCGTTGTTGTTACCAGAACTCCTTTTAGAATGTCCTTTTTTGGGGGGGGAACAGATTATCCCGATTGGTATCTCAAGGAAGGTGGGGCGGTTCTGTCAACAGCAATTGATAAATACTGTTATATTACGGCCCGCTATCGTCCACCGTTTTTCCCAACGGTACATCGTATTGTCTGGTCACATATTGAGCTGGTTCAAAGTATCTCTGAAATCCTTCATCCTGCGGTTCGTGAAAGTTTACGCATGTTGAATTTCGATGATGCTCATGGAATTGAAATTATGCACCAGGGGGATTTGCCAGCCAGAACAGGCATGGGATCAAGTTCCGCATTTGCTGTAGGTTTGATTTTGGCTCTGAAAATGTTACGTGGTCAAAATACGACGCAGGAAGACCTTTACCTTAAAGCGATTGAACTGGAACAAGATTGGTTAAAAGACTCCGTTGGATCTCAGGATCAGGTTGCTGTTGCAATGGGGGGAATGAATGTTATTCGTTTTGACACGGATGGCAGCATTAACGTTGATCCGGTTCAAACTTCAAAACAACGATTAAACGGTTTGAATAGTCGTTTGATGATGTTTTTTACGGGGACCAGCCGGATGTCATCGGAAGTTGCGAAAGATTTGATTTCCAATATTGGAGATAGGACATCTATTTTGCGGGAAATGAAGGATTTGGTCGTTGAGGCGCAATCTATTCTGGAACGCAGTGATCGCGACCTGGATGACTTCGGGCGCCTCATGGATGTGACCTGGAATCTGAAAAAGAAGCTTAGTGGAAAAATCAGCAATTCTACAATTGATGATATCTATGATGCCGCAAAGAAAGCAGGTGCCCTTGGTGGTAAATTACTTGGGGCAGGGCATTCAGGTTTCGTTGTTATGTATGTCCCTCTTGATCGCAGAGAAGCGGTTCGCGGCGCGTTGCATGAATTGATGGAAGTACCTTTTAATTTTGAAATGCGCGGTGCAAGGGTCATGAATGATCATGCTTGGATTAATGATCTGACTCAAAATGTGCTTGGCAAGTTTAATGATAAGGCGGTTAAATAATATGCCATTAAGAAATGAACTGGCCCTGGTTGCCGCAAGACTGAGATTACGGGCCTTACAGGCTGCACTTAAGGCAAAAAAAGGACATGTACCACCTGCCTTTTCCTGTATGGAACTGGTCGTATCTCTTTATCACGGCGGACTTTTGAATGTGGATGCTAAAGAACCTGAGAAACGGGATCGAGACCGTTTCATTTTAAGTAAGGGGCATGCGTGTCTGGCTCTTTATACAGCAATGTCGGATTGTGGTTTTTTCCCTGATGAAGAACTGGATGATTTTGCGGGTAACGGGTCTGTTCTTCCTGGTCATCCTGATCTGGAAATTCCAGGTGTTGAGGCCATTTCAGGCTCTCTTGGTCATGGGCTTGGATTGGGCAGCGGTATGGCTTTGGCAGCGCGCATGAACCGTGAAAACTGGAAAACGGTTGTTGTCCTTGGGGATGGTGAATGTCAGGAAGGCTCAATCTGGGAAGCCGCCATGTTTGCCGGACAACAAAAACTGTCCAATTTGACAGCGATTGTTGACTACAATGGATTGGGTGCAACCAATTATATGGACAATGTTATTTCCATGGAACCTTTCGCCGATCGCTGGACCAGCTTTGGTTGGAATGCGATTGAGATCGACGGGCATGATTTTGTCGCGATTGAACAGGCGCTGACAAGCGGATTGGATGATCGTCCAAGGGCTATTATTGCAAAAACGACAAAAGGCAAAGGTGTTGATTTTATGGAGAATTCACCAAAATGGCACCATGCATTACCGCAAGGTGAACAGGTGGAAGAGGCGATTAGTCAGTTGCAGTCAAAGATTGATGCTTTGACGGATTTGAGCGAATAGGAGCTGGTAAGATGGATTTCAGAGATGCTCTTTTTGATCAAATTCATGATCTGATGCGCCATGATGAAGATGTTGTGGTTATCACTAATGACATGGGGGCTTTTGGTTTTGATCAAATCGCAAGGGATTTTCCGGAACGTGCGGTAAATCTGGGGATCGCCGAACAAAATCTTGTGTCGGTTTCCGCAGGTTTGGCTTTTGCGGGTAAAAAGGTTTTCGCATTTGGTATTGCGTCTCATGTGGCGTTTCGCTGTTTTGAGCAAATCAAGCTGGACATGTGTGTCGGAAACTTGCCCATTGTTTTGATTGGCATGGGGCCTGGTTTGACTTACGGGAATGATGGTCCAACGCATCACGCTGTTGAAGATGTCGGTGCCCTAAAATCTATACCCAACATACAAATCTTTAATCCCTGTGATGTGGTTGCTGTCGGGGAAAGTGTTCAGTTGGCTTTTGCCTCCAAGGGGCCTTGCTATATTCGTTTGGACAAGGAAAAAAATGCTCCGTTGTGGGAGGCGAACGACAGCAGCTTTGCTGATGGCATCAAGGAAGTCAAATCAGGCGATAAAACCGTGATGATTACAACGGGTATCAGCACTTTTCGTGCGCTACAGGCTGCGCAGGGAACAGGGGCCGCCGTAATTGATGTTTTGCGCTTAAAGCCTTTGGCAAAAGACAGGCTAAAGGAGATCCTTGAAGAGTTTGAACGGGTAATCGTCGTTGAGGAACATGTGAGAACGGGTGGCCTCTATAGTTCAGTGTGCGAAATCCTGGCAGAAAACGGACTGTCTAGAAAGCTAACGGCTGTGACATTGCCGGACGAATTTCTGATGGGGTCAGCCAGTAGAGATTGGGCGCATCAGAAGTTTGGTTTCACACCAGAGGCCTTGCGTGAAATCATAAAAGAAGACTGAAGAATGATCACATTCGCGCATAATTCCCTTGAATTACCCGCTATCGGTTTTGGATGTATGGGCCTTGGCGGACGCTATGAACGCGAAGATCAGAATGATAAGGCTGCTCAAAGTATCATTAGGCTTGCCTATGAATTGGGTGTCCGTTTTTTTGATACGGCCGAAGTCTATGGTGCGGGGCATGGTGAAGAGGTCTTGGGCCAAGCTGTTAAAGGTCTTGGAAAAGATGTTTTTATTTCCAGTAAATTTTCGGCATCTCATGCGGCAGCCAAGGATGTAAAGACTGCCTGCGAAAACAGCCTGAAGCGCCTTGATCGTGATCATATTGATTTATATCAGTGCCACTGGCCCAACCCTGATGTCCCGTTTGAAGAAACGCTGGGGGCATTGGATGATTTGCGCACCTGTGGCAAGATCAGGTATGTGGGGTTCTCAAATGTCACCTCTGCACAATTGGCTGAACTGAAAAAACTTTGTCCAGCAGGACTTGATGTCGTGTCGGCACAGCAGGACTACAGTCTGGTTGAAAGGTTCTGTGAACATCGCATTTTACCATATTGTCAGGAAAACGACGTAACGCTGATTGCTTATAGTCCATTGGGTCAAGGCAAGGTGGACTTGAGCGGCGCACGTGCAGCAGTGCTTCATGATCTGGCGAGTACCCATGGGGTGACACAGTATGCAGTGATGCTGGCTTGGGTCATACATGCCAGAAATGTAATGGCAATTCCCATGACCCAAAACCCGGATCATCTGCGCGCTAATATGACTGCTCTGGATGTTTCTCTGAAGGAAGATGAATACGAAGCCCTTTCGGATGCTTTTGCGCTGAATGTAGCGGAAATTGATACGGATCGTATTGAAGTGCTGACCTCTCACACAGGGAAATCATTCAAAACCCGAAAGGAAGCGGAACAAAATACACTGAACCTTTCACCAAGTCCGATGAAACTTGCTGAAGAATTGAAAATCGGTGAAATGCTGAAACCTGTAAAAATAAGGGAGCATCCTGAAAAAAAAGGGTTCTATCAGTTGTATGAGGGGCAGTTACGTTTTTGGGGATGGGTGATCGCCCATGACGGGAAAAAACCGATTGCCGCCTTGATTGAAAAGAAAAAACTATGACGTCATCTGGCATTGCTTCAGGGAAATACGTTCTTTTTGGTGCCAGTGGTCTGGTTGGGTCTCATGCCCTGACACGGCTTTCGGGGCAACCGGATGTCGAGGTGCTGGCGGTTTCCGGTAAGCGTGCTCTGACATCCTCGGCGGGTAATGTCAAAACTGTGCAGGCGGACCTGACGGATGAAGAAATCTGCAACCAATTATGTGAAGGTGCGGATTATGTTTTGATCTTTGCTGGCGTGGTTGCAAGTGCCCCTGTGTTGGCGCAAGACCCGATTGGTCCAGTCCAAACGAATTTGAAAATTGCTGTAAATTGTATGGAAGCTGCTTGGCGAAATAAAGTACGTCATTGTGTTTGGCTAAGCAGTACGACAGGTTATTCACCATTGGAAGGGAATATTACAGAAGATCAAATGTTTTTAGGTGACCCGCCTGGTAACTGGTTCGGCTTGGGATGGATGACACGTTATGTGGAAAAGTTTGCAAGGCATTTGGCTGAGAATGTGAATGATCCAATCGCGATTACGGCACTAAGACCCAGCTTGGTCTATGGTGAAAATGATCACTTTAATGAGGAAAATGCGCATTTTCTGCCTTCGCTGATCCGCCGGGTTGTCGGGCGAGAAAAGCCAATTGAAGTTTGGGGGAACGGGGAACAGACCCGTGATGTGATACATGCGGATGATGTTGTAAATGCAGCCCTTTTGGCGTTGCACCGCAAATCTTTGTTCGCGGATTACAATATAGCGTTTGGTGAAAGCTATAGCGTTAACCATATCCTAAGTTTGATATGTTCTATTGATAGCTACGATGATGTTGAAATCACCTACCGTCTGGACAAACCGCAAAGCCTCGCAAAAAGGGCCTTTTCTATCAGGAAAGCTCAAAAGGAAATTGGCTTTGAAGCAAAGGTTTCTCTTGACGAAGGCCTTAAAAGAACGATTTCATGGTATCGAGAGAATATCGATAAGGCAGAAGCCTGGAAGTGAGTGATTATGACACTACAAGTCGGCGTTGTGGTGCCTACATGGCATTACTGGATAGACCCGATTAAGTTGCAACCCCTGTGGGAATTATATTATGCAACGTTAATTGAAGATCATGTTGATAATGTATCTGTGCAGATTATTGACCGACGTGGCAATCAAGATGAACCTTACCCGGAATGCGATGTTTACTTTTACTGGGTGATGAAATCTGCAGATGCTTTTGAAGTTTATGACATTGTAAGCAGTATTAGAAAGCTATATCCGCAATCGCGTCATTTAGGTGGTGGCAACCATGTTGACCATTTGACTGAGCAGGCATCAGAACATTTTGATACTGTTTTTCTGGGAACGGCAGAAGAACTGATCTTTCAGGCATTCAAGGACTTGCGGGCAAACAAGCTTGAAAAAATTTATCGTGCGACGGGGCCATATTCTTTTTGTGCTTATGGACACAGCCGACGCCATTTCCTGCCAAAAGAACGTGTCGTTAATGACAAACACTTTTCTCAATATGGGGGGGTACCGGGAACTGGCGTTTATTTCTCGCGCGGGTGCAGCTTTAAATGCAGTTTCTGTGTCTATAACAATCCCGGGAAATTTGAATATCGTGACGGTAAACAAATCACCGATGAAATTGAATATCTGAAAAAGAATTACGGGGTTGAAGGCGTTAATCTGCGCGATGAGGTGTGTATCCCCGTGAACAGAAAAGTCGCCCAGCCTTATCTTGAGGCCATTGGAAACGGTGGCGTCATCTGGCGTGGTCAGACGGTTCCGTTCGGGGATGAAGAAATGGTCCGTCTTGCTGCTGAAAGCGGATGTCAGGAAGTCGCCCTTGGCATGGAAAGTGCTGATTCTGATGAAGTGTTGGTGATTTCCAATAAACCATCAAAAAGCATTGATAAGAACAAGCAGTATGTTGAAGTCCTGAAGAAGTACGGTATTCGGGTCAAGGTTTGCTTGATTTTTGGTCTGCCTGGGGAATCAAAACATGTGGTGGACCGTACCATCAAGTTTCTGGAAGAAGTCGAACCTGATTATGTCGCCTTGTCCGGGTTTGACCCGGTACCCGGCTCGCCGTTCTATAATAATCCTGAAAAATACGGCTTGAAGTTTATTGATAAGGATCTGTCAAAACATGCGCACCTTGTCTATCGATTTGGCGATGAGGAAGACGTGGGCCTGCCGTTTGAATATGAAGAAACAGCACCATGGGGAACACCCCTGACACGTAATGAAATCGTGAATAATATTAAAACAGTTCAATCCTGGCTGCGTGAACGCGGCATGAGTTATTAAGGGGCGGGAAAATGACAGAAGATTTAACGGGTATCCAGACCTGGGCGTCGGATGCGGAAAATCAGTCACGTGATGCACTGACGCGGAAATTGCTGAATTCAACATTACCGAAAGATCAACTTCTTTCAAACATTGGTTTGTTTATTGAATCCAAGAACCTGTCGCGTATTTTGTTTATGGACCATATCTACCGCCAGATCGTGGATGTTCAGGGCTGTATCGTTGAGTTCGGATGCCGTTGGGGGCAGAATTTGGCTCTTTACGAAGCTTTGCGCGGAATTTATGAACCCTTTAATCGGCACAGAAAAATCATCGGCTTTGATACGTTTGAAGGCTTTCCATCTTTGGACGAAAAGGATGGGGCTGCAAATCTGATGGTTAAGGGGAACCTTGCAACAACAGAAAATTACCAGGAAGAACTGGAAGGTATTCTGGATGTTCATGAACAGCTGAATCCGCTTGATCATATTAAAAAATATGAATTGAGAAAAGGTGATGGCACAAAGGAATTTCCGAAATATCTGGATGAAAACCCCCATACGGTTGTGGCTTTGGCCTATTTTGATTTTGATCTCTATGAACCCACAAAGGAATGTCTGGAAGCTTTGAGACCACGACTGACCAAAGGCAGTGTGGTCGGGTTTGACGAAGTCAATGATCCAGACTCACCGGGGGAAACGGTTGCCTTGATGGAAGTACTGGGACTGCAGAATATTCGTTTGAAACGCTTCCCGCATGCTTCGCGTGTTTCCTATTTCGTTGTTGAATAATTTTCCAAATAAAGAGAAGCAGCATGACTGTTGTCTATGAATCTGAATTAGGCCCTGAAGATTTTAAAAAAATGTTGGGCGTAAAAAGGCTTCCCCAGGAATGCCTGGAAGTCATTGGTGAACGTAATTTCCGCTATCACCTTTTGTCTCAGCAAGAACGTGAAGACAAGATGCTGGAGATATTGAAAATTCTGGAAGAAGACCTACCCGTAAGTGGCCCTTCACGAAAGCCGCGCTGGGAACAGGGCTGGGGCGAAAATTGCGATGAATTTATCAGTAGCGGTTACAAGGAAGATGCCTTGATCCCCGGATATTATCGTCGCGGTGCCAGCATCATGCGTCTGTTTGGGCAATATATCCTGCCAGAAGACGATTTCTTTGAAGTCAGCTGTCTGAAGGTAGTTCAGGCTTGGCTGTCTCATACCCATTTAAAGGATGCCTCTCACGTCTATGAGTTTGGGTGTGGTCCTGCGCATAATCTATATGCTTTTGCAAAGGTTGATCCGGCCAAGACCTATTGGGGTATGGATTGGACAGAAGCCTCCCAAAGAACCATTGCTGAGATTTCAAAAGCTACCGGTTGGGACATTCATGGGAAAAACTTTGATATGTTCAACCCGCCGCAAGATTTTTGCGTTGAACCGGGCAGCGCTGTTTTATCAATTGGCATGATGGAACAAGCCGGAAAGAATTTTAAACCTTTTTCCGATTATCTGATGGCCCAGGATGCGGAATTTTTTCTGCATATTGAACCAATCATTGAATTGCATGACGAAAACCAGCTGTTTGATTATCTGGCGACAAAATATATGCGCAAAAGAAATTATCTGGACGGCTATCTTGATCATCTGCGTCAACTCGAACGTGAGGGCAAGATTGTGATTGAGGATTGCCGATCTTTGATGGGTAGCGGTTTTTATTATGGCTGGAATTTGATTGTCTGGCGTAAAGCATAACAAGTGAGTTTAAAAAAGTGATTGAAGAGAAAATTCTGAAGGAACTGAACGGTTCCAACTGTGTGGTAACAGGCGGTACCGGTATGATTGGCGCAGAAGTCGTGCGCCTGCTATGCGATGCGGGGGCAAATGTCAAAAGTGTATCGCTTGATGATTTAAGTGCAGATGAACGTGCTGAAAGCGTAAAAGCAGATTTGACAGATATTTCGACCTGTCTCGATATTTGCCAGGATATGGACTTCGTTTTTCATGTGGCAGGGATCAAAGGGTCCATTGAAGTGACAAAATCCAAACCTGCCAGTTTTTTCACCAACCTGTTGATGATGAATACCAACATGTTGGAAGCGGCCCGACGCACAAACGCCAAGAAGGTGGTGTATACCAGTTCAATCGGTGCTTATTCATCGGCTGAGGTCTTTGTGGAAGATGATGATGATCCGTCAAAGCCGCCCATGGATATGTTCCCGGGGTGGGCAAAAAGAATGGCAGAAATGCAGGTTGAAGCCTATCAAATTCAGTATGGGCTTGAAAATTACGCTATTGTGCGCCCCTGTAATGTCTATGGGCCTGGTGATAATTTTGATCCCGCAAATGCCATGGTTATTCCATCGTTGATGGCCCGTGTGGACAAAGGGGAAAATCCTTTGCTTGTCTGGGGGGATGGATCTGCCGTTCGTGACTTTGCCTTTACAACAGATTGCGCTGAAGGCGTTATTCAGGCTTTGTATCACGGAACACGTGGCACCTATGTAAACCTTGGTAGCGGTGTGGGCGTGACAATTCGTGAACTGGTGGAGACACTGGCGCAGGTTACACCCTTTGAATACGAGTTTGACACCACAAAACCAGCAGGTTTTCCGCGCCGTGTAATGGATCTGACGCGGGCGCGTGACTGGATTGGATATAACCCGCAAACGTCACTGTTGGAAGGCCTGCGCCAAACCTGGGACTGGTATCAGGTTAACAAGAACGCCAGTGACAAGCGCCATAATTATTTTACACAGGATTAGGAAGGGGCAGAGCAGATGTCTATTGATCTGAATGGGGCAAAGGTTCTTGTAACTGGCGGGGCTGGATTTCTGGCAACTAATTATATTCTTCACCTTGTTGAAAGGGGTGCACAGGTACGTGCAACACTTCATAACAAAAATCCGAAAGTAAAGGTTGATGGTGTTGAATATATCAAGACGGATTTGCGTGACCTTGCAAACTGTGAAGTGGCGGTCAAAGGCATGGACTACGTTTTTCATTGTGCGGCGAATACGCAAGGGGCTGGTGTGATTGCGACAACGCCTATGGTCCATGTAACGCCTAATGTGGTGATGAATACACATTTGATGGAAGCAGCCTATGTGGAAGGGATCAAGAAGTTTGTCTTTATCGGGTCCGGGGCTTCTTACCCCGATACGGGAGATCGCCCGGTTACGGAACCGGAAATGCTGGATGAGCATCCGTCACCCGTTTACCATGCGGTTGCTTGGATGAAACGTTACGCAGAAATTCTCTGTGAAACTTATGCGACCCATTTGAAAAAACCGATGCCCTGTCTTGTCATTCGTCCCTCCAATGTCTATGGGCCATGGGATAAATATGATCCAAAATCATCCCATGTGACCGCAGCCATGATCCGCAAGGTTTTTGAACGTCAGACACCGATCGAAGTCTGGGGAACGGGTGAAGATATTCGTGATCTCATTTATATCGATGATTTTATGGAAGGCAGCTTCAAGGCTTTTGCTTGTGAAGATGATTATCTGGCGATTAACATATGTTCCGGTTATGGCGTTACGGTAAAGGACATTCTTAATACGGCAATTGAAGCGGAAAGTTTTGATAATCATGATGTACGTTTTGATCCGTCTAAACCTTCGACCGTACCAATCCGTTTGATTTCAAACGAATATGCTAAAACCAAGATTGATTTTGAAGCAAAGACGAACTTGTTGGACGGTATTCGACAGACATGTGATTGGCTGCGTAGTCACCCCGAAATTCTTGAGGGCTAGGTTGAAGCATGAATAATCCAAACCAGTTGGTTTTGCCAAATCACAAGGATGAAGTTCCGGCTCTGTTTGAAAGATATAAGGATCAGGAAACATCGCTGGTCTGGATTTTTCATGCCATGGTCCGACATGATCGCATTGAATTGGCAGAAATGTACATCAGAATGGCGTGTCAGGATAAACCTAATCGCGCTATGCCTTTGATTCTATTGTGTTATGTCTTGCTTTTGCAAGATAAGAAAATGGAAGAGATGAGAATTTCCGCTCAGATTTTAAAATGGGTTAGAAAGACATCGGAAAAAGATGCCGATGAATTATGCGGACAAATCTACAATGCCGTAAAGGAAGCGTATCTGTCGGGTAAAGGTGCGTATGTCAATGGCTTGCTGGAACTGGCGATGCGTATTCGTCCCTATGGGAAAAAGCTGGTGATTGCAAAAGGTGAAAACGCGGCACCATCCTATGAAGAATTTAAAGGGCTTATTGAGCAAAGCGTACGAGATTTTCAGGCAGGCAATACGGCATTGCCAAAAGTTTTGCGACATTTCAATGATCTGAATGTTCGCCACATTGACGAATTTAAAGGTAAAAAAGTCCTTTGCGTGTTTCGTCAACATGCTTATGCGTCAGCGCGTGCGCGCGAAGTTGAATTTTTTGACTTTTATGAGAAGACAGCGAAAGCGTGCGGTTTGGACTATCGCTCTTTTGCTTCTGATGCGCTGGTTCATACCTCGTCATTCTCGACTGACGATTTCAAAAATGAGGTTGAACGCCTGGCGAAAGAAATTATCCAGTGGCGTCCAGACTATGTGTACATTGATAACTTTCTTATTCACAGTGATGCTGAGATCTCTGATTTTGTGAAAGAAAAGTTTACAAAATTGAAACGGGAAACGGGCTGTTGTCTCATTTCCTTTTTTGCAGATGCATGGCATCTTGGTCAGAAAAATGGGCTTCTATGGGCTGATGAATTGGTAGATGCCCATCACCATACACAATCAAGTTATATTGGAGCTTTGCCACAGGAAGTGGAGGATAAGGCCTTTTGTTATCCGTGTCCTTATCCTCAAGAACTGTTCCATTTTCCAGAGGTGGAAAAGGACATTTTTGCAGCATTTCATGGGTCTCTTCACGATATTCGTGCGCCCTGGTTGGTGAAAATCCAGAATGACGAACTGAATGTTCATGTTGAGGTATCTGATCATAGCAATACGAGTGAATTGTCAACGTTGGAAGCCTACGCAAGACAATTTTCCAGATATGACGTGTCTTTGCTTTTTTCTGCGCGAAACACCGTGCAAACAGCCATCACAGGTGCTGTCTGGGAATCTCTTTTGACGGGGAGTATGATTCTGGAAGAAAAGAGTGAAGAGGTACCGGACTATCTTGTGCCTTATGTGCATTATATTCCGTTTCAGAGTTATGCTCAGTTAAAGGCGGCACTGACCTACTTGGAACAAGACAAAGACTTGATCAATTTGATTAGGGACAATGCGACTTCATTTTTCAAGACTTATTATAGTGCCCATCATTTTTGGAGCGGGATGTTAAGTATGGCGGATAATGGCGCCAGGGAGAGAGAAAATGCGTAATGCGATGGATCAATTCGAACTGGCTGAAAATGCCATTTTGGCCCGCCGGGCACAGTTTCCAGAATTTACGAAAGAGTTTGAACAGGTGGCGATTGAGCGTGCCGATGAAGTTCGTGTGCTGGAAGAAGATGGATTTTTACCCTATGGCGGATATATCGAAAAAGATCGTGTCAAGAAAATCAATGACCAGTTTGAAAGCTGGGCCAGGCAAGGGGTTAACTTACAGCTACCACGTGATATTGCCGCTCGGAAACCGGGGCAGGAAGATTGGGATGTGGGCCGAATAAGTCAGGAAGATGTGGAAAAAGGCCTGGATGCTTTCGCCCACCGCACGCATATGGTGCAGTTGCAGGACCCGTTGATGCATTTCCCGGATTTGCTACGTATTGGTCTGGATGAAAAAATTCTGGATATTGTCGGCGCGTATATGGGCTGTTTGCCATCGATGGGCTTTCTTAAAATTACCAAATCTCTGGCAAATGACTTGCCACCGTTTGATACGCAGCTTTATCACATCGATGGCAATGCAGCGAAGATGGTCAAAGCCTTTCTCTTGTTGCATGATGTGGATGAAGGAACGGGCCCGCATGCCTTGGTCAAGAACAGTCATAAAGATCGTTTCGAGGGTTGCTTTGACAAGATCAGATGGACTGAAGAGGAAATGGTTCATCATTTTGGCGAAGATCGGATTTTACACCATCATGGTAAAGCTGGCGACTTGGTCGTGGAAGACACATCAGCCTTCCACTGCGGGCAAAAACCAACACAGACAGACCGCACCATTGTGATTTTTAACTATGTTCCGCATGAAGAATATGGTGGCGGTGGTCCAAAATTGCGTGCACCTAAGTTTTTGCTGGATGAACTCAGCGAAAAACAAAGGTTGGCGAGTGACGAAATTGAATTTGTGTGACGATTTTATTTATCGAATTTGTCACGCAAAGAAAGAATTGGGTTTTCAATCGGCCAGAAAATATCCAGCTCTGGATCATTCCAGATCAATGTAAACTGGCCGGCTCGGTTATATTCACTGGTTTGCTTATAGTGAAAAATGGCTTCTTCACTCAAGATCACGTGACCATTACCAAATTTTGGCGGGATGAGGAGTTGCTGTCGGTTTTTTGCTGAAAGCGTATGGCCTTCCCATTGTCTGTATTGATCTGACTCCGGATCGTTATTAATGACGACAATATAGAATTTGCCATGCAAACAACTGATCAGTTTCCAGGTTTCCTGATCGCCGTGAATGCCACGCAACACATGGCGAGAGGAGAGAGAAATATCATCTTGAATGAATTTCTGTGTGATCCCGGCTTCGTGATAGATACGTTCGTTATAGGTTTCGATATATTCCCCCCTGAAGTCTTCAAAAATTGTCGGGGGTGTTATTTTTAAAACGCCATCCAGTTTTGTTTTGTCGACTTTCATTTTATCATGTCCATAAAGTTAGGGTTTTGGGGGTGGGAAGAGGCAAAGTTCTTCATCTCATCAAAAAATGTTTGATCTGCTTTTTCAAAATTGTCAGGTGTACCGATATCGATAAAGAAGCGATCAAATGTTTGGCCTGCCAATTTGTTCTCTTTTGCCAGTTTTGGGAAAAAGTCTCGTTCAATTGAAAAAACACCTTCAGGACAATTCGGATTGTCCAGTACGGCTTTTTTCAGATGATAAATACCTGCATTGATCAGGCCTGGGTGGTTGCCGCCACGTTCTTCAAAGTGAGTAATAATGTCATCTTGATTGAGATGTACGATCCCGGAGGAGGCTGTATTGTCCAGATGACGTAGTGCCATGACGCCATCGATATCCTTATGTTTGCTAAACATGTCTGACAAGGACGTAGGGTCAAATGCGAGCCAGGAGTCGCCGTTGGCAGCAATGAACTGGTCCTCTAGGCATTGCCTGGCGTTCAGGATTGAGCCTCCGGTACCAAGGGGGGCATTTTCCTGCACAACTTCAATGGGTAATTCTTTTGTGCTATGAGTTTTTGCAAACTCCTGAATTTGCCCACCCTTATATCCGGATAGGAGCAGGACCTGATGGGCAGATGCTGCTTTTGCCCATTTTATCAAATGCAATAGAAAGGGCTTTCCCGCGATTGAAAGCAAGGGTTTCGGGGTGGTTTTCGTTCGCTGACCAAGACGCGTTCCGAAACCACCAACTAGAAAAACATATTGCACGGTCTGACTTACAATTTCAGAAGCAGGGGATTTATGCCTCTTCGTTTAAACCTTGTAGCAGGGCAGGGTCCACTTCTGGCTGTGGCTCATTTGCTTGTGGAGCAGCTGGCGCTGGTGGCTGCGGCGCAGCAGGTGGAATAGATGGATCACCTTCGACATTCTCCTGCTCCGCCTTGGCGCCTTCCAGAAGACCATTTGCAATGTTTCGGTTAATATCGACCAGTACAAGGATCCGTTCAGGATCAGGGTCGGGCAGTTGCTGAACTGTGTGGTTATCAATAAATTTGGCCAGCGTTAACATATTGATGCGGATGTCGTTCGGGATATTGCATTCTTCTTCAACAGCCAGTTCGGCCTGAAAAATTGTCCAGAGTTTCCAGTTTTTGCGCAATGCAGCCTGCATAGTTTTCTTGCGTTCTGCGTTCTCTTCAATTTGCGTGCTTTCAATGAGTTGGCGAGCTGCAGCAATCAAGGCCCAGGCTTCGCTATAAGTAGGTTGGCCGCCTGCGGGTGTTGAAGAATAACCTTGGTCTGGTTGGTTTGTGTAAGTCATTTGTTTAATCCCGTTGGATAACTGTAAGAAACAGTATGAAAGCTTGTATAATTTTATAAAGCGTGGCGCTTTGGATCAATGTTTAAATCAAATCTTTGCTCTTTAGGGCATTGATGTAGGCACCTTCCAGGTCCTTTGCCAATGACTGAACTTGGTAAGGAGGTGTTTTAATGATCTCTGTGTGCATGTGTGCTTTATCATGTGTTTGGTAGTCTTCTGCCGCTGCACAGGTCTTTTCGATGTATTCAGCGCTCGAAGAAGCCAGCCATTCTTCTTTTTGGCAATTTAAAATCAGGTCGCCATTTCCTGGGATGCTTGAGCTTGGCGCATTTTTATCTTGAAAGACAATGGTCGGTGTCCCTGATGCAAGAACTGAAGCCGTTGTGTTCACGTCCTTGTCATTTAGTGCGGAGAGGTGGATATCACTTACGTTCAAAAGTTCACTTAATGAAGGTGTTTCCGTTGCCGAGTTCTGGAAAAAGATACGATTTGCCAGGCCATAATTCATGAAGTAGCTGGTGATTTTTTCACGTTGCGGTTTTTGATTGCTGCCAGGGCCACCAAAAAGAATGTTTGCATTTGGCAGTTTCAGCAGAATTTCAGCCCAGGTGCTGAAAGTGTCCGGGGTCATTGTGCCCAGGTTGCAGCATGCCGTTAGAATAAGTGCTGTATTTTCAGCGCGTTCATTGTTTACCGTATGATCCATTTTAAAGAGGTCTGCGCCAGCGTCAAACGATATGCCCCCGTTTGTCAATTTTTCGGATGTCAGAATGTCATCAATCTCACAGAAAGATGAGCTATCTACACTGTTAAGCCAGGAAAGGACAATTGGTGCCGGTTTTTGGGCAATTACGTTGATGCGCTGGTTTTCGCTGACACCGATCGTATCAATGAGAATATCAATACCGTCACAAGTGATCAGATAGGCAGCTGTCAGATCATCCAACTCGCCTACATCACGCCAATCATCGGCCAATACTTTGATCCGCGATGTGGTTGAGTCAGATTTACTATTTTGCTGGTAACAGAAAATTTCAAATTTAGATTTGTCGTGGCCTGTTAATGCCCGCTCAATAAAGTGCCCTTTGGGGCAGTCGTAGAAAGAATCAGATAGATAGGCGATACGGATTTTGCGGTCATCCAAATCTTCGCCACCCCCAATGAGAATGGCTTCATCTACGTCATCAAGGACGATGTTTTTCAAATCGGTTTCAAGTGCTTGCTTGAAGTCGCGACAATCAAGGGGGAGATGGCTAAGCTTTTCAATAATGCGGGAAAGTTCATTTTCTGGCTGTGCCGCCTGATTGCAATATTTGTGCGCTACTTTCAGGCTGTAGAGGCAGTCTTCGAATTGACCGAGTTCTAATTGACAGGTTGCAATGTCAAACAAAATGTCGCTGTTGGGCGCACGCGTACCGCTGATGGTCGTCTGAAAAGAGGTGATGGCATCTCGAAAATTATACGTCTTCATCAGCGCCTTGCCCATTTGGCTATAGGCTTTCCAATTGTTTGGCGCAGTTTTGATGTTGTTGCGGCAGAGTTTGATGGCTTGGGCGTAATCACCCTCTTCGTAGGCGAGAATTGCAGAAATCAGGTTGTCTGCCTTGTAAGATGAATCGAGCGCTTGCGCGAAATCTCTGAAAAATTCCGGAACGAGAGTGTGAATGGCCGGGTCGCTTTCCAGAACTGTAGCCAATTTTGCATAGTAGGTCGCTTCATTGACGTTGCCGGAGCGCGCAAGGATAACCGCCAGCGCATCAACAATTTCCTGATTATCCGGGTTTTCCTCATGCAATTCTTCGAGCATGACCACAGCGCGTTCTGAATCACCCATAAGATAGGCTGTCATAGAAAGGAACAGGATGCCATAAGGGTGTTTTTTGTTTTCTTCAATGAATTCTCCGGACAATGTTAATGCCCCAACAAAATCATTGTCGATGAGACATTGGCTACATTGTTCGATTTTTGTGATATCCAGAGCTGATGTCATTTGTTTGTTCCATTCCCTTACAAAGACTTTTAGACGTTGTTATTTTTTCAATAGATCGTCGTAAAATGTGTTGGTTCGTTCTTTTAACTCTAACATTGAATTTCTTAATTCTTCACGAACAATTTCTCTGACAAGTTCTCTTTTTTCTTCTTGGATAACGCGTGTTGGGTAGAAAATTGTCGTCATAAACATCATGAAGATTGAACCGCGCAACATGAATTGGGCAGGTGTCGTTTCTTCGTCTGGAGAAATAATAAGTCTGGCGATACGTTCGACATATCGTGACCAGTAATTCTCTTCTTTCACGTCATCAATGGTTTCGATAATTGCATCGCAAAGGTCATTTACCTGCTGTTGCCAGTCTTCGCGTCCCCAGGTTTTTTCAAAATGTTCGTCTGTGTAAAGTTCGAAATTTTCTTTGATTTTTGCAACGGTCGCACTTTTGTCAAAAGGAAGTTCAGCAAGGGGTTTCAATGCACGGGGCAGGCGTGGAGTTGCCCGTTCGATATAGGCACCGTCACTGCAGTTGTAATACGTACGTCCGTTATTGAAGCGAATAATACTTCTTTCAGCGACGCTTCGTGCCCAATGCATGATTGAATCGATAAAGACTGTGCCACCAAAGTTTCCTCGGTACTTATTTTTGAATTCTCGGCTGTATTTGATGTCTTTTTCGTAAGCGGTATTTTTTACATGTGTTTTTTGTGCGTCGCGTGCGCCAAAGTCCATTCCGAAGAAATAGAATTCACGTCCACCGACCTGTTGGGCGAAGGAAAGGGCTGCATTTGTAACTGTTGGGCCAACTTCTAACAATTGATAGTCAGAACCCAGGGTAAAAATAGGAGTCGAGCTCAGGCTTTGACGGAAATACAGCACTGTATTGTCAAAACAGGCAATCGCATCTGGTTGCATCGTTGTGGTGGTCACAAGTGTTGTATTGCTTAGGTCGAACTCTTTCTTGGCTTTTTCCAAGACTGTGATAGAGGCTTCAACATTTTCTACTTCGACCTGAAAGTCAGGGCGAATGCCGGCTCGCATCAACGGCTGCAGAGATGTGCCGCCTGCAACGACCAGGGCGCGATCCTGGTTTTCTTTAATAAAGTCAATGGATTGTTCGAGAGACGGGCCTGCGCCGATAACAAATACGGGAAGATCAATCTTGATGTCCGCGTTTTTGAAAACGAAAGATCTGTAATCTTTCATATTCAGGTAGCTGTTGCGGATCATGATTTCTTCATCATTGTAGAAACCGAGCCCCATGACGACAAGATTGATTTCCTTGCGGATCAGATTGAACATTTCTTCCATCAAGGAACTGGGGTAGTGACGGAAAAAATCAACGCCATCACAATAAGGAGGGTTCATGCCGCGAATAAATGCAACACAATCATGAAAGGTTGCATGCGGATCAGTATGACAGAGAATATTGAGATAACGTCCCGCGTCTTTGCCATTAAAATACGTGAAAATTTCATCCCAATCGGTGACGAAGAGGGAATGATAAAGAAATTCAATATTGGGTTCGATTAAGGTAATGCCAATGGCATTCGAACGTTTGGCAAAGGGGAGGATGTGCTGCCCCAGTCCCACGCCGAATGAAATCGCCTGAAAAGTATCATCTCCCAGCATATTGGTCGCAAAGGTGACACCTTCATCCGTTGCACGTTTTAAAACATTATAATTATATTTCCCCGAAATTTCATCAAGGTTGTCGGTCGCCGGGGGCGTCAGAAAGACGCGGTGTCGTGCATTGAAATAAGTGTCAAGTTGTTGATCTATAAATTTATCAAGATCATCTGTGTCATATAGCTTTTGCCCCCTGAAAATGATATCCGGGGACCCGTTTTCATGGAAGAAAAGCTCTGAGTGCGGAGACTGAACCTGAGTGAGTTTCTCAAAGACGTACGGGGCATATAATTTGAAACAAGACAGGTTTTTTTCGAATAACTTGATATCGGCTTGATCTGACATGCTGAAAAACGATTTGCTATGAATAAAAAACAGTATAGGGAATTTATAGAACAAAAAAAGGAGGATGTAAAAACATCCTCCTCTAATTTGTATTCGGGTTTTAAATTCCTTAACGGAAGAGACCCAAGATACCTTGTTCTGCTTGACCCGCGAAGGACAGGGCCTGAATACCCAATTGCTGGCGTGTTTGAAGTGCCAACAGGTTTGCACCCTCTTCGTTAAGGTCTGCAAGTGTCAGTTTGTCAGAACCTGCTTGCAGTGTATTCACATATGTTTCAGTGAATTCAAGGCGTGTTTGCAACAGGGCAACGTTCGAACCAAGGTTTTGTGATTTGGTACGAAGTGTTGTCAATGCACTTTCCAAATCAGTAATGGCCGCACTTACCTGAGTTGTGAAGTCTTTATCCAGAACGCGAACACCATCTGTTTCAGACGCTGTGATGGAACCACCAGCAAGTTCGATTTTACCTGAACCAGAAGCGTTACCCGCACTTTGGATAGTCAGTGTGATTGCCTTACCGGCAGAAAGAACCGCGCCACCAGAGAAGGCGTAGTTATCACCACCGTTACCACCGGAACTTACGGTGATGGTGAAGGTGTTACCACCATAAGAGAAGGTGTAAGTTGTTGCACCAGAGCCGTTACCCAGAGTAAAGGCTGTTTCACCAGCGTAAGTAAGGGTGATTTTTTCCTGACCGGAAAGTGTCGTGTTGGTAACACGAGCATAAGAGAAGTTCAGAACTTGACCAGTTGTTGCTTTCGCAGTAACGGCTTTCTCAATGCCCAGACCTTGTTGTGCACGAAGGTCAACAGAAGCCACTGAAAGTGTACTTGTTGTTTCGTTTGAGAATTGAACAGTCAGCGTGCTGCCTGTACCGTTTACAAGGTTCAGACCTTGATATTCAGCGTCAGCTGTCAGGTTGTTAATCTGTGTGCGAAGGTCGTTAAACTGGCTAACCAATTCGCCAATTTGAGAGCTAGTCGCAGATTTAGCAGAAAGTGCAAGACCTTTAAGCTGTGCCACGATATCTTCAACGGCTTCCGTTGCATCAAGTGCAGCTGTTACTGTTGAGATACCTTGGTCAATATCGTTCTTTTTACTGTCAAAATCAGAAGCACGGTCACTGAGTGTCTTCGCCTGGAAGAACTTTACAGGATCGTCAATCGCAGACGCAACTTCAAGGCCTGTAGACAGACGGCCTTGTGTACGTTCGATAAGATTTGTGGTGTTTTGCAGTGACAGCAGGCTGTCGCGAACAGCTGCTGATAACGTTACGTTAGACATAATAAACTCCTTTCTAGAGTACTTTCGTTGGAGATTCTTCTCCTACAATGCCGATAGATAACCGGTTACTCTGGATTGTTATATATAAAGACTTAACTGTCAATAGGAAAAAAATGCCGGGTATTCTGGCGTTGAATGTGGTGTTTAAGTTGGGTCGAGGTGTTGACGAGAACCTCATTCCAGCTCTGATCAGAAGGGCAGCGAATGAGAGTTAGGGAAGGGTATAATACTGTTGTCGTTTTGCCCCACCCCCAACGCCAATCCGGTATTGTCGGCAGCATCAGCCAGGTCGGTACGTTCATGGCGCCTGCAATATGTGCGGTTGCGGAATCACATGTAATCATGAGGTCCATTTGTGAAATGGCCGCTGCAAGAGGTGCAAGACCTCTGTCTTCACCCAGTAAATCTGTTTCCAGGTCTTCAATGGGAAAAGGAACGTTTTTAATTTGGTCTGTGCCAAAGATCGCCTGAACACTGATCAGATCAATTCCTTCGAGCTTGGCAATCGGTTCAAAGGCGCTTAAAGGAATGGAACGTGTTGCATCACGTGGGTAGTCAGGGTTTCCTTGCCAGGAAATACCGATTTTGAATCCGTTGTGGGAGGAAAGCCTCTCTTGGAATTTCAGAACGAGGTCGTCGGGTGCTTTCAAATAAGGAAATTCATAGTCCAGATCCGGCAAATTCAGGGATCTCAGGACATAGGGAATATCCATGATGGAAATCAGAAAATCTGCGTCGGGCTTTTCTTGATCGGCATTGTGGATTGTGATCGATTTGTTTTCTGGGATCAGCCGTTCAAAAAGTTCAATCAGGATGGGGCGTGTATCAAGAATGACATGGGCGCCCATCGCGCACAAATGAAACACATACCGCACAAAGTGAACTGTGTCGCCCAGCCCTTGTTCCCACGTTACCAGGATGGATTTTCCTTGCAGGGGCTGACCCACCCATTGGGTATAGTTGTCTTTGAAAGATGTAAATTGGGGAGCTTGGTATCTGTGGCGCCACGAATAATGTTCCCACGCCTCGGTTGTTTCGCCAAGAGAGAGCAGAAGGGTGCCAAACAGAAAGTGATTTTCGGCATCATCTGGTGTGAGTGCCAATAGTTCTTTGTATGCTTCCGCAGCTTTTTCCAGTTTTTGCATATAGAATAAAGTACGAGCGAGATCCTTCAGGTTTACGCAGTTCTTTGGTTCTAGTTCCCGGATGATTGAAAAATGCTTCAGGGCGAGTTCAAGTTGGGCGGTCTCATAGTATTTCTGTGCCAAGCTGGAATGAATTCGCGTTGAATCAGGTAAAAGCTGGAGCGTATAGTTCAGATGTCTGATGGAGAGTTTTTTTTGATTACTTCGCCACATAGCCTCAGAAATAAGGAAATTAAGTTCTACATGTTTGGGGGCCAGTTTCAAAGCATTTTGAGCGATCTTTTGCGCTGTTTTAAAATCTGATTGGTTGAAGTGTAAAATGGCAAGACGATGTCTGCTCATCACATCTTTGGGTGAGAGTTCAGCCAATTGGGTGAAAAGTGCAATAGCCTTTTCGTTTTCACCAGCCTGTTCTAATTCTATGGCCTGATTATATAGATCTTCAATTTCGGTCATTTTTTTGTGAGTGCTATTAGGTTTGTCTTGATACGGTCAATGACGCTCTCCCACTGACCATAGTTTTCCTGCTTGTAAATTGTGAGGCTCGGGTAAAGTGTGGATTGATCATTGATGCTCGTCCATCTCCAATCAGGGGAAGAATGCAGAATAATCCATGTTTTCTTTCCAAGTAAACCCGATAGATGAGCAACTGATGTATCTACGGTTATCACAAGATCCAAATTTTTGATGATATGTGCGGTTTCGAGGTAGTTGGAATTCAGGTTAAGAGGGGTGCTCAGATTGTACTTTTCCCGAATATCATCTGATGTATCGGGCATCAAACTGACCCAGTTCACCCCGTTGATTTCAAGAAGGTGAGAAATGGGTTCTAATCCGCAAGAGCGCAATGCATTGTTGGCAAAAGCTTTTGAACCAGTCCAGCAGATACCGACATTCAGTTTCTCGCTTGTGGTTGAGTGATCAATTGATAATGTGGGCGGGATGCTGGGTGCGATAGGCGTTTCATAAATATCATAAAGATAGGGCAGGCTTAAAAGTGAACATTGTCTATCGCACACTGGGGGGCTGTCGGTATGTGAACTGGCAGGTAATCCCAACTCCTTGAAAAGCGGGACAATGGCGGGATGGCACAACAGGTGATAGTCGATGTTGTGTTTTTCAAGTATGCGTAAGTATCGGCTGAAATGGATCGCATCCCCAGCGCCTTGTTCAGTATAGACAAGAAGGCGTTTGCTTTCAGAAGTTTCGTGTTTATGGAGAGGGGGGAAATAGGACCATTTAGGGGCGTTGGCTTTTTGGAGGCGCCATTCAAATTCTTGAAACCCGTCGGCCATTTGCCCTCTTGCCAGCAGACATTGTGCATATTCGAAGTGACTGTCCACATGGTCTGGTGTTTCCAGTAAGGCCGTCACAAATGCTTGTTCTGCGTCATCCAGTAATCCGAGATCGCGGGCAACTAATCCTATGTTAAAATAATCCTGATGTGCCAATTTATGATGTTTTTGTGCTGAGGAATAGGTCTCAAGCGCTTTTTCTAGTTGGTGCCCTTGCACATATGATTTTACTAGAATGCGCCATATCTGCAGATTGCTTTTGTCAAGTTCAAGATAGGTTTTACAATATTTTTGCGTTTCTTCATCAAGGCCTGACTTTTGTGCAGAAATGACCAGATTGAACAGGAGGCCAAGGTCAGGGGCATTGGGGTCGTATAGGTCCTTCAGTGTTTGACAAGCAACGTCATGGCGGTGGGTCTTGATCGCAAAAACAGCCAGATTTTTTTTCAATCCCGTGTTGTGTGGGGCCAGGGCAAGGGCCTTGCTCTGGTATTGGTAGGCTTCTTCATCTTTTCCAAGAGCGCTATAGGCGATGGCCTGTACTTCCAGAACAAGAGGATCATCATCATGTAGGGACTGACTGACAAGGATTGCCTGTTTAAACTCGCCTTGGTTGATCAGTCTTCTAATCTGTTTGAGGTCATCACCCATTTTTTCTGCTTATAAATAAGCTTTGTGGGTGCCGATGATAAATTCACTTTCCGGGGCATTGTGCTGAATATTGCCAAAGACATCCGGGTGCTTTGCACCTGGGATAACCATTTGCATATAGCCGCGTGTGCCACCTTCAATGAAATGAAGGAAGAAAGAATTCAGGAAAAGTGAATTGATGATACTGAATATCGCTTTGGTATCTGTTTTGTAACCGTGGATCATCAGATAGGGATGATGGTGCATAATCTCCAGATCAACAATTTTGTTGAAACGTCCGTCAATGCCATTAACCAGGTCATTTTTTAATAGATGGTAGGACAGTGGGATATTTTCTTTGGCACTAAAAGGGTTTTCTTCGTAATTGTCATAAACATAACGCAGTGTTTCACCATGTTCAGGGCGCAAGACCATCACCCCTGTATTGATCATGTCATCGACATCGCCAGCAAGCCCAGCTCTTTCATATCTTTCGCTGAAAGACATTTTCCCGGCCTTGGCAATTTCCTGATTAATATTATTCTTGATGGTGCGCGCAAAACCGCCGTCAATCATTTCTGCAGAGTAGGTTTCGTTATAGCGAACGACACCAATTTTGTCGGATTGATTGCTGTCTACAATACATGGGGCCGTTTCTGAATTGATTACAATGTCTGTATCAATCCAAACCAGATGGTCATATCCCTGGGTTTCTTCGGCTTCCAGAATCAGGAGTTTTTGCCAGTGAGGAGGCCTGGTCGTGGCGAGTTCTGAATCATCAAGCCAACGTTTGATTATGACAATATCGTAGCCATATTTTTCTGCATATGGTTCCCACGTTCTTTTGCAGTACTTATTCCAGAGATCGACATAGTGGTCGCCAATCGCAAGTGTCACCAATGCCTTCTTATTTTTTTGCATAATCAAGTCTCGCTTTATCAATCAGTCTTTACATATAATGGGCAAGGCGGTTAAGAAAAGGCAAACGAATTGTAAAAAATGCCAAAAAAATCGCCAACTTGGACATTTGACCATCATGAGGACCTGCTATGGACGTGCTTGAGATCGCCGGAGTGAAAATTGGGAAAGGGCAGCCCCCTTTCATTATTGCAGAAGTTTCGGCAAACCATAATGGTGATATCGGCCGTGCCTTGGAACTTTTGGAGGTGGCGAAAAAAAGTGGTGCGCAAGCCGTAAAATTACAAACATATCGTGCAGATACGATTACAATTGATTGTTCAAAACCTGATTTCTTGATTCCGAAAGGGCCATGGGCAGGGCGTCGATTGTATGATTTGTATGATGAGGCCCATACGCCTTGGGAATGGCATGGTCCCTTGTTTGAGCGCGCGCGTGAATTGGGTTTGATTGCGTTTAGCTCTCCCTTTGATGAAACGGCGATTGATTTTTTGGAAACATTTGATGTACCTGCCTACAAGGTTGCCTCCTTTGAATTGTTGGATCTGCCGCTTGTCAGAAGTATGGCGCGCACCATGAAACCCATAATTATGTCAACGGGAATGGCTAATCTCAAAGAAATTGAAGATGCCGTGAGTGCCGTTCGGGGGGAGGGGAATGAACAGATTATTCTTTTACATTGTGTTAGTTCCTACCCGGCAAAATATGAAGAAGCCAACCTAAAAACGATTGGCGCGCTCCGAGATGCTTTTGATTGTCCGATTGGTCTTTCAGATCATACTTTAGGGACGTCTGTTTCTGTTGCTGCCGTCGCGATGGAAGCTTCTGTCATTGAAAAGCACTTTACCCTTCGCCGCGCCGATGGCGGGGCAGATAGTGCTTTTTCTTTGGAACCGGACGAATTGAAGAAACTTGTGGAAGAAACGGGACAGGCCTGGTCTGCACTTGGGCATGCGAGTTTTGAACAGACCGAAGGCGAGAAAGAAAACAGTCTGTTCAGACGGTCACTTTATGTGGTTGAAGACATTGCCAAGGGAGATGTGATCTCAGTTCAAAATGTTCGATCCATCCGACCAGGCTTCGGTCTTTCCCCAGACATGTTTTCAAAAATTGAGGGGAAAAAAGTGACAGAAGACCTGGAAAGGGGCACCGCGCTTAAAATGGATTACATTGAGGTCTAGGCGTCTTTAACAGAGAATGTAGGGATGAGAACTGGACGGTCTTTGACGCGTGCAGCCCTATGTTTAAAGGTCATTTTTGACGGGAAATCAGGTAGTTCAAGAGCGCTGTTATAGACATTCATAAACCCGCCCAGGAAATATTGCGCATTGGGAGAATTAACATTTCGGCATAGTACATATGAGGGGAAATTTTCCCAGGTCATTGCAAAAAGGGTAAATTCTCCCTCTTCCAGGAATTCATTGACGGCTTCAATTACACCAAAATTCATACGTTTTGCATCTGGGTGATTGGTATAGTCATGCCCTAGAATAAATCCGTCTTCTTTTATTTTGTCTTTGTAAGCCTGTAAATCCGCTTTCACACCCTCATAACTATGAAGTCCATCAATAAAAATCCAATCTAAAGATTTATCTGCATATTGGCTGGCAACATTTGTGGAGTAGTCGCGATGGATTTTCACTTGTCCAGTTTGTGTTTGTTGCTTGAACCGTTTTGAGACATATCGGAAACGGCCTTCTTGTTTGTTGTTGCTAACATTGTTCACATCATCCTTGTAATCACTGCGCTCCTGATATTCCCATGGGTCAATCAGGTGCAGTTCGCTCGGACTGTTTTTTGCCAAAATTTCTTGAGAAAAGTTACCCTCGCAGACACCGATTTCCACGACTCTTCCTTGTTGAGGTAGAAAGGGAAGAATTTCAGTGCGCGCTGTCGGGAGAAGGTACATGTTAGCCTCAGAATAAAAATTGGAATATTGAGGCTAGCATACATAAGGTAAACAACAAGTGAAAAGAGGAAGATGTTTGCTGAAGCTGGTATGGCTCAGGAAATAATATCTACGACAGTCCCTTTTTGAGTGTTGTTTCCACTCAAATTATCTGCAAGTGCCTGTGCATTGGCTTGGGATACCTCAAAAGCAATGGACAGGTATTTCAGGAAATTCGCGTGATCATCGCGTAATTTCTCAATCTCATTGATGACGTCAGTTTGTGCGGCGAGTTGCTCTGCATTGATTTGAATGCTGATGCTGGACAGTTTGCCTTGTACTTCATTTGAGATTTTGTAGGCGGTGTCCAAGTTAATATCCAGAACACTGATGGAAATATTCAGGCTGGTTTGAAGCTCTGAAATTGCGGTGGTTCTGGCATCACTATCAGCATAATCCGCGTAATTTAAGAGACCCGAGCCATTTTCGCGATAGCTATACAAACCATCCTTTACATTCATGCCTGCAGCAGAGCCATCGACATCTTTCAGGTAGTTTGTCATCAGCTCGTCAATTTCAGCTTTTGCTGCATTGAAGGCTGTTTCGTCAGAATTGGAATTGGCAGTCGTCAGAAGGTCAATTTGTGCTGAGATATCTTTAACAACATCTTTGTTGTGTTGTGTATCGTTCCCAAATTTACCAACAGCTGCAAGTGCGCGGGTGAGTTTGTTCTGTTCAACCTGAAGAAAGGCATCAACTTTGTTGATGTCTTGACTTTGAAGGTCTTCGACTTTTACAGAAAGTTGATCAAGCAGCGCGTTTTGCAACATGTTGAACTGAAGTTCAAATGTCGGGCGTGAGGCCGCAAGTTGTACTGCGGAAAACGAATCTGCGAAGTTGCCTCCGCTTAGAATGCTGCTCATATTGCTCACCGTAACTTCTGTTGTGTAAATGCTATTCTAGCATCTTTCAGGCTATCACAGTTTCATGGAAACGTAAAGGTTTCTGCAATCGAGGGCCGCTTGGAAAAGGTTAGCCCTTTCCGGTGAACGAGTTGACGTCAATTCCAGCTGATTTCAGAACGTTTTCTTCATGTTCGATCAGGGCGTGTGCTTCTTTTAGCGCTTTGTAAATCTGATCTTTTTCAACCAGTTCCTTGATCTTTTGCACGATCTTCAGAGAACTGGGCGTAGCTTTCAGAAAGTCGGCGAGATACCGGTCAAAAGCTTCAAGGAATTCTTGTTCCTTGTCTTTGAAAATATATGCCCCTTGTAAAGAGAAATAAACACGCGCGGCAGGTGTGCGCGCATCTTCCTGCTGCATGATTTCTTTGCCGCGCAAAATTGCAGCTTCATTGTGCACAATGATTTTAGAGTTCGGGCTGGCCATTTCAATGACAGCCCCATTGATGATCATGCGGTCTCCATGCTTGAGATCAATCGTAAGGGGCATGTGGAAACTCCATTCTTTGTTTGTGCAAAATTGCTGGGATGGTAAAGGGTCTTAAATGAAAGAACAAGGATTGTGGCTGGTTAAACTCGGTTTTTTTCGTGCCACTGGCCATTAATATGCATTAATTCGGGTTTTTTTCTTATCACTTCCATAATTTCAGAGGTGTTTGCCGTCAAAGGGGCTTTAAGATACTTTGCAACTGCTCTGAAAAAATCGAGATCTTCGGGGTAGTCTAGTGTCCAGCGTAGATTGTTTTGGCCTTCTACCGGATTTTGATAGTTACCAATTGTAACTTCTGAATGCGTGCGGATAAAAGGCATGACGTGTTCACGCTGCTGACTGTTTTGTGCCTCTTGATGGGCCTTTTCCAGCCAGGACATTGAGGTTACTTCGCAGTCAAATCCATGCGGCCAGGTAGGTGGGTGGTTATTGCACACAAACTCGTAGCCCCCTTGCAGATATAATGACAGTGTTTTGCTGACGACTTCAGGGTCGAGAAATGGACAATCGCTTGTGACACGCACGATAACACGACTGTCCAGCTTTTTTGCAGCCTTGTAGTAGCGAGCAAGAACATCATCTTCCGGGCCGCGAACGACTTTGACGCCCATGCGTTCGGCTTCTTGTGCCACAGGGTCATTTTCGGCGCTTTCAGGGACAGCGCAACATACCTGTGTAATCCCGCTGACGTTCATGCACCGGGTCAGGTTATATTTAAGGGCGCTATGACCTTCTATTTCTTTCAGGACTTTGCCAGGCAGGCGATTGGACCCCAGCCGCGCCTGTACAATAAGGGTAATGTTCATGGAACTGTGCAGGAAAATCAGGTTTTGGGTTCTGCGAGCATTTGCTCAAGGCGTTCATTGTTCAGCCAGTCATCATTTATATTACTGGCGTAGCGGAAGCCCTTATCTACTTTTTCAGCATTTTCATGCAGTGAGCCAACATCATCTTTGCGCCAATAAACATATGTTGGTTCAATAACGTAACGGTCACCAATATCATACGTGCTTGTTGCATCATCTTCTGAAATCATCATTTCATGCAATTTTTCACCCGGGCGAATGCCAATGACTTTCTGGGGCAGGTCGGGTGCCAGGTATTTTGCCATATCAACAACAGACATGCTGGACATTTTAGGGACAAAGATTTCACCGCCCTTCATGAAACGAAGGTTGGAAATGACAAAATCGACACCTTGTTGCAAGGTGACCCAAAAGCGGGTCATTTCCGGGTCGGTGATGGGAAGAAATTCTGCGCCATCGTCAATGAGCTTTTTAAAGAAAGGTACAACGCTGCCGCGGGAGCCTACGACATTGCCATATCGTACGACAGAAAATTTGGTCCCGTTTGATCCAGACAGGTTATTTGCTGCAACGAAAATTTTGTCCGCAGCAAGTTTGCTTGCACCATATAGGTTGATTGGGTTTACCGCCTTGTCGGTTGAAAGGGCGATGACTTGGGGGACGTTATTATCAATCGCTGCACTAACGACATTTTCAGCGCCATTCACATTGGTGCGAATACATTCACTTGGATTATATTCAGCAACAGGGACATGTTTTAAGGCTGCGGCATGAACGACAATATCAATATTGCGCATTGCCATACGTAAACGTTCTTCGTCTCGGACGTCACCAATGAAATAGCGTAAACAGGGGTATTCTGATGTTGAGAACTTTTGTTGCATTTCGAACTGTTTAAGTTCATCGCGTGAGAAAATCACAAGGCGCTTGACTTTGAAACGTTCAAGAATGGTTTTTACGAACCGTTGTCCAAAAGAACCAGTTCCTCCTGTGACAAGAATTGATTTGCCATCAAGGTTCACGTTCAGGTCGTAGTATTTGGAAAGCCACACGGTTCTTTCTCCTTATCAAAGCGGATTTCTTTTTCTCGTATCAAAAATATAATCGGTTTTAGTGTCTGGCAAGCATTACTGAACAGTTTATCTGTTGAAATCACTTATTTTGCGGCATTTATCATTTGACACGATTCGTTGTATCATTCAGAATCCGCGCTAAGGATTTATGAATGGGAGGAACGCTGAAATGGCGGACACAAATTTCGAAGAATTGAGTGTACAGGAAAAAGATGCATTTGGTCTTTCGCGCGCGGCTGTAGAATTGGATAAAGCACGCCAGGATAAAGGAAATCAGGCTGGGTTGGCTAATGCTCTGAACCATAATTTGGAGTTGTGGGTCGCTATTCGCACGTTTGTTTCCAAAGAAGAGAATAATGTTCCGGCGGATGTTCGTGAAAACCTTTTGAAGTTGGGCCAATATGTCGCTGAAGTTACCTTTAAAAGTGCAGACGGTATCAGTGATCAGGACGTGTCTTCTCTTGTGAATATTAATTTGCAAATATCTGAAGGGCTTCTTGAAGGTGCTGGCAAGTAACCGTTACAAGTTATATAAAAAAGGGGAAGCTGAGCTTCCCCTTTTTTTGTGTCTTTGAGTAGGGAAGAAAGAATGGATCTTGTGTTTCGTTGTGCCAAATTGGAAGACAGCCGTTTGCTGTGGGAATGGCGAAATGATCCTGTCACCCGGCAATCTAGCCGCAACCAGGATATTGTGCCATGGGAGAGCCATCAAAAATGGTTTGCGCAAAGTTTGTTGAGTACGACCCGTCGTATCTACCTGTGTCAAAAGGGTAGTCAAGCTGTCGGTATGGTTCGTTTTGACAAACTACCGGGTGAGGCTTACGAAATCAGCGTGAATATAGCACCAGAGATGCGTGGCCGGGGGATTGGGGCTGAAGTCATTCGTCAAGGAACTCATTTTTTTGTGGGAAGTCAGTTAAATGCCGAAGAAGCTGAAATCAGGGCTGTTGTAAATGAACAAAACCCGGCTTCTCAAAAAGCATTTAAGAAGGCCGGGTTTCAGATAAAAGATCAGGCGCTTGAGGGCTGGATCACCCTGGTCTGTGCCAGAACTGATTAAAGGTAATTGTTCAGCGACAATTCCTGGAAGCGCGAGAATACCTGATAAGAGGCTTCCAGGGTACGCGATTGGTCCTGCATTGTCGTGATTGCCTCCAGAAGATCGACGTCTTCGATGTCTGAGATATTCTTTTCCAGAAAACCGACAAATCTTTCATGTGCGTCATTTGCACTGCTGACACGGACTTGCATAAAGCCAAGATCAAAGGCAATTTGTTCAAAGCTTCCTGTTTGTTCCGTCCCAAAAGGCGGTGTGCCGGAAGTCGGGAAGGACAAAGCATCTTCCAGCAGGTAATTGGCATCATCCAGACGATCTGTATTCTGATCGAGTCCGCCTGCGGTCCCATAAACACCTTGTGCAATAATGCTCATGGCACGAATGGCTTTTTCGATGGCAGGATCAATGGCATTGAAATCAAGGTCAATAGCCCGGTCTTCATTCAGGCGATGTTCTACATCTTGATCGTTACCTTGATACCAACTGGTCGATTTTACTTCCCAGTTGCTTGTATAGGCCTGCAGTGTAATGACGGTGCCGTCGTTAGAGGCAACTGTGAAGGATTTGTCATTTTCACCACCGTTTGATCCGGCAAGGGTGATGACATCACCCACGGCGATACCGGCTAAAGAGCCGCCTGTTGCAGCGGTAATTGTTCTGGCCGTATCGTTGATGGTTAAGCCACCCGTTGCACCAGACAGATATGTTGTTCCGTCACTGTTGGTAATATTAATGGCTTCAGGTGCCGCACCTGTTTGCGCAACAAGGGAGGCAACGCCTTCATCTTCAAAACGTTTTGTATCCAGTGTGATGACACCAGTTGCTGTGTTCACCGACGCAACTGTGAATGTTTTGTCATTTTCACCACCGCCACCACTGCCTGATACGGTAATCACATCGCCAGCAGCAAAGTTTGAAACACTGGCTGGTGTTGCTGCGGTCAATGTATCGGCTGCGCCTGAAGCACCAACGCCAAAAGTAATGCCGCCTGTTACACCCCATTCAATTGCAGTACCGTCACCTTTTGTGATTGTAACCTGTTCGGGTTGCGCATTGGTCGGGGTGACCAACTGGCTGGACTTGATTGTAATCTGTGAAGAACTATCAACAGATTGAACTGTATAGGTCCCGTTGTTACTGGCGGAATTGCTGATGGTGATGGTTGAGCCTGCTTTCAAATTCGTAAAGCTTTGGGTTGAACCCGTACCATTGCCTAGCGTAAGTGTGCTTGTCCCGGTGGTGTCATTTCTGTCAAAGACAAGCCAGTCTGTTGTCGCAGAAATGCCCGTGCCACTGTTATTGAGGGTAAAGTCTTGCAGGTGCGCATCCCTTGTGGTCGGGTAAGTTACTTTCTGACCGTCATAGGTACTTTGAAAGTTACTGAGAGACGTAATGTTCAAATTCACGGGTTGTGTGGTTGTTTTGGTACCTGAAAACAGATATTGCCCATCAATTTCAAGATTAAGGTAAGATTGAATGTCTTTCAGGCTTGAAATTGCCCATTTTTGCAGTTCTTCAGTCGCGTCTTCAGCTGGTGGGGACGCAAGATTGCTCTTGTAGGCTTGCAGGCGTCTCTGAAATTCCTTGACGCTACTTTCAACGGCTTCAATGGAAGAAGCAGCTGAATTTAATCGAAGTTCAGCCGTTTCATTGTTTTGAACATAACGATTGGCCAGTGTCGCGCTGACTTCCAGACTCAATAATCGGCTGGATTGAGAGACAATACCCGAATAAACTTGGGATTTCTTTTCACTCGTGACCTGGACTTGCGAATCAACAAGGCGCTGCTGTGTTCTTGTCATTTGTTCGACAAGAAGTCTTTGAGTAGAGAGATCAGTAATACGTGTCATTTATAAATCTCCTTAACTTGCAGCACGATCAAGGACATCAAACATTTCGTTGATGACACTGATGACGCGGGCACTTGCAGCGTAAGCTTGCTCAAATAATACCAGTTGTGCAAGCTCTTCGTCCAGGTTTACGCCCTTAAAAGTATCTGATTTGTTTTTAAGGCTATTGACCAATACCTCTTGTGTCTCTTTGTCTTGCTGGTTATTCGCAGAAAGTGTGGCGCTGCTGGAGACAATATCAATGGAATAATCGACAATGCTTTTCGACCCCACGATGAAGCTGCCAGCGGCTTCGAAAGAGTTGGGATTTGAAAAGGCATCGGCAAGTCCGACAGCATTGGAATTATCCGATGCGGCGGTATAAAATTCCCCGCCTGCAATACCGAGTGTAGAGTCAAATTGAATACGCTGAGAGGCAATGTTGCCGGGCGTTTGCTGCAATGTTGTGCGCACAGAAATTTCCTGCGCCAAGCCAATATTTGATTCCTGCATGCCGAGATCAGAAAGCAGTGTACCACCAGCGACCTCTGATAAGATCAGTTCTTTGCCGCTTGAATGCGTAATGCGCAAACGTTCCCCAGAACCTTCCGGTACGACGACAGCTTCCAGCAAACCGTTCAATGTGGAATCATTGTTAATTTGTGTTGCAAGTTCTTCCAGTGTCAAACCCGCCTGAACTGTCAGGCCCGCACCACCATGTTTGTCGTTGCCCGTACCAACCCCACTGTCTTCATCATAGATATACAGTGTCGTTGCAGAAGTTGTCGTTGTTGTCGGTACAACAGCAGATTCATAGGTGTCACGTACCTGTCCATCAACAAAGAAGTCATTGAGGCCCATGAAATTTGAGAAGCCAGAAAATGTTTCTGTTTTTTGGTTGTATCCACCCGCGCCGTTATTGGCGCCAGTCGCGTCAAAGGTAATGCTGGCATCCTGATGTGTTAAGCCTAAATCACCAACGGACTGACCTGCAGATGTGTCTGCCACTTCGTCTCGAAAACCAAGGTACAAGCTGCTGTTGGATAAAGTAATGTTTACAAAGCCATGCGTCGTTTGACTGAATGAAATCGTCGCCTGCGCACCTTCAGCATCAAGCCAAGCTTCCATCCGGGTGTTGAGTTCGGTAATACTGATAATGTTTGTGCCGTTGTTACCGTCTGCACTGTAGTTGACCGTATCTCCAAGTGTTGTGTCCTGGAACAGGGCGGACAATGTTGTTGTTGCCTGTTGTTCACCATCGCTGTTGAACAGGACAAGGCGGGTATCATTATTTGCGGCAAGCTCGAACGTTTGATCGGCAGGGTCGGCAAAATACATTTGCCCTTCGAAAGTTTGATGCCCGGGGAACGCCATCCCCATATTGTGCGCCTGGTTGACGACATTTTTCATTTCTTCGGAAAGTTCGTCCAGCGCGCGTTGAAAGTCATTCAGGGAACCATCACGTAAATCCACCAGGCCTTTCATTTTGCCGCCCAGCAAATCATTCGTAATGTCGTAGCTACCGACCAAAATACCTGTAAAACCACCTTGTGCATGGGAAATTGTTGGGCCGGATGCAGCAGCACGGGTATGCGAAATTGTTTGTGCATCTGAATCAACAAGGACAGTCCCGCCTCGTGTGAAGACAGCGACTTCCCCGTTGGTGCGTTCAAAATACTGAATGTCCACAAGTTGCGACAATTCATCTAAAGCAAGGTCTCGTCTGTCTTTCAGGTCGGATACATCATTTGAGACAGCCTGATTGCGGATAATTTTATCATTCATGTCTGCAATAGATGCAATCAATTCATTGGCATCATTTGCAGCTTGAGCCAAATCGACGTCAGCCTGTAGTCGCAGGTCCTGAATCTCAGATGCAATGTCGGTCAACTTGTCAGTCGTGTTTAAAGCCCAACGAATGACTTCAGCTTTATTGAGAGAGCTGTCTGGTGTCGTGGATAGGGTTTCAATTGAGGCAACGAGCTCGGAGATGGTGTGACTGATGGAGGTGTTATCAGCGGGAGATCCAAAAAGTTCTTCCATACGTTGATAGTAGCTGTCTTTGGCCTCATACTGATAGAGTTGTGCATTTTCTTCACGGACGTCTCGCATCAGTCCTTCATCGACTGTGCGTTGAACTTCGGAGATCTGAACACCAGCACCACTGCCGTCTACTACCCGTGTCTCCAGGTTTACGATCTTACGGGAGTAGCCCACAGTATTCGCATTGGCGACGTTTTCAGAAACCGTCCCCAGCGCAGACTGCATTGCAAGCAATCCGTCTTTAGCGGTGTGAAGTGCAAGTGTAATGTTACCAGCCATTTTAGACCTCCGGACTCTCTTCTAGAGTTCTTGGTTAAGTGAAACAGGGGCAGTGAGACCTACTTGAGGCCCGCTGTGCCCATTGTTTGCGTATGTGCCGCTGTGTGGTGTATGAGTTTTTGCTGCTTCTGCAACGCGTTTCATAAAGCGACGGTTTGAATCCATTGCGATTTTCAGAAGACGACCATTTTCGTCCAGAAGTATGTTCATTTCTTCGCCGAGTTCCCGCAATGACGCCAGTGTATCCTCGTCAATTTCTTTCAATTGATCAGGGTTGCGTTGCAGGGATTTCATGTGACGTTCATAGAAAAGACTTAGTTGTGTCTTTTCTTCCAGCCGATCTTTAACCTGAGCGCCTTCGTTTTTGCGAAGGGCATCATTCTCTTTCGTGAGAATTTCGATCATGCGCTCGCAGATGAAAATCAGATCATTTACGCGTTCTTCATGTTGCATGATTACAGTCCTTCCTGTGCGCGGAGCAATTGTTTCTGTACTTCGTCGGCCAACCCAATACCGCCTGATTTTGAAAGCGATTTACCGTATTCAGTCACAAGCATGGATTGCCACATTTTTTCAGCATGACCGCCGCTGAACGGTTCTTCGGCTTCGATGCCTTCAAACATGGGCTGCAGCATCTGGCTTAAGAACTGGGCTTCAAACTCTTCAGCTGTTTCGCGGATTTTGCGTTTCTGCATGGCTTCGGTAAATGACGGGTCTGTCATTTGTTTGGCCGTCAGGGCAGCAAAATTGTTCTGGCCGTTCTGGTTTTGACTAGCAGACAGTTTTGTCTGTGACTGGGCCTGTTGATAGAGCATCTGGCCCTGGCTCATGATACTAAGGTCGCTCATCACATCACCTCGATTTTTGCTTGAAGGGCACCGGCGGATTTAATCGCCTGCAAGATGGTGATCAGATCACGTGGGCCAATACCCAGTGCGTTCAGACCGTTGACCAGTTCCTGCAGGGAAACACCGTCATCCAGAACGGTCAGTTTGTTATCGCCACCTTCATCAATGTCGGCAGTGGTGCGATCCACAGTTTCAGTTGTACCTGCTTCGGCAAAGGGGCCGGGCTGGGAAACCTGTTTGGCTTCGGTGATGCGGATGGTCAGGTTGCCTTGTGCAATCGCAACTGTGCTGATGCGGACATCTTCACCCATCACGATGGTGCCTGTGGTTTCATCAATCACCACACGGGCCATTTGATCCGGTTCGACACGTAATTGTTCAATATCTGTCAGCAGATTGACCACATTGCCTTCATAGCTGTCCGGGATGTCCAGCTGGACAGTACCAGGATCAGTCGGGCGTGAGGCGTTGGTGCCAAGGAAAGCGTTGATGGCTTGTGAAATGCGGCGTGCTGTTGTGAAATCCGGGTTACGCAGAGATACTTTAACATCATCCATTTCTGCCATTTCAAAGGCGAGTTCACGTTCGATGATTGCGCCGTTTGCGATACGACCAGATGTGGGAACACCTTTGGTTACAGTCTCGGCATTCCCGGCAGCAGTAAAACCACCGACAGCCAGTTGGCCCTGGGCAACGGCATAAACTTCACCGTCCGCACCGATCAGCGGGGTGACAAGCAGTGTACCGCCAAGGAGGCTATCTGCATCACCCAATGCGCTGACAGTGACATCAATGCGTGAGCCTTGACGTGCAAATGGTTTCAAGGCAGCTGTTACCATCACTGCGGCAACGTTATCACTGTCCAGTCCATCTTCGGTTGGTTTCACACCCAGACGTTCCAGCATGGACAGCAAGCTTTGTTTGGTGAAGTGACCATCTGCAAGCCCGTCGCCTGTGCCGTTTAGGCCGACAACGAGGCCGTAGCCGACAAGCATGTTGTCGCGCACACCTTCAAAGGTCACGATATCTTTGATACGAGAAGAAGCATTTGCTTCTGTAGCACTTAACAAAAGACCAAAGGCGATCAGGAGGCCAAGGCCTGCCTTGATGCTGATGTCTTTCGCGCTCTTAAGCGCCTCGTTGGTTCTCTTTATGACGGCAGTCATTTGTTTTCTCATCTGTTAGCCGTTTAAAAATAGGTGGCTTTCTTTGAAGCCGATATTTGTTAGTAGTTATTAAGCAAGGACAATGCCAAAAAATGAAATTAATAAAAGCGTTTAAATACAAAGGTTTAAATAATATGAGCGAAGCGGATTTGAACCGCCGTCCGGTCTTTCTTGCCTCTGCGGCAAAATGTGCCGGGCAAGAAAAAAGGGATGCCATATAGATGGTATCCCTTTCCTCTAAATACAGTGTTAACTTGACCTGGAATTTTTAGGCTTTGAGATCGCGTGCGACCTCCGTCATTTCATCCACGGTCTTGATGACGGTGGAGGCGGTGTTGTAGGCATTCTGGGTGACGATCATCTTGGTGAATTCATCTTCCAGATTAACGTTGGAAATTTCACGCGCATTGGCAACAAAGACGCCTGCGCCTTGTCCGCTGGCTGTTCGAACGACCATTTCGCCAGCATTCGGATCGTATTTATAGACATTACCGTTGACGGGATCCAAGGCATCTGGATTGGTAAAGGTTGCCAGCGGAAGCTTGTAGATCGGACGCTGTGTCGCATCAGAAAAGCGTCCGATCATTTCTCCATCCTGATTGAAGGAAAAACTGGTGAGACGGGCGTCTGATCGACCATTATAGTCGTAACTGACTTCGGCAATTTGACCAGACGCATAGTTGGTGATTTTGGAAATATCCAATGCGAATGATGGGCCACCTGTATCGGCAATATTTACGGATAGGGGGGATGCGAGGGTCCCGTCACCGTTAAAGGTCAGTTGCAGGCGGTTTGGTGTTGTATCTGAATCAATAGCTATCGCCGTGCCATTTGAATCGAATACTTCCATTGTCCAATTGTTGTCAATTTGTTGAGATTTTACCCCGTCAATGGTTGTGCCGGTAACGGTGATACCTGTACCCGCAACTTGGGTTATGGATGACGTATCAAGTGTGAATGTTGCTCCGTCAGTGGCGGTTGTGGCAACCGTCAGAGATGTTGGTGATACGATTGCCCCGGTTGCTGGGTCAAAGGTGACGGTCTCTGAATTTAACTGGGTGGAACCTTCCAAAACGCGCAGCGTCCATGTATTCGTCGCCGTCGCGACGGGTGTTTTTGTCCATTCCAGCGTGACATCCTGCTCAAAGCCTTGTGTGTTGTACAGAGTTATGTCTTGAGTGTACATGGCATTGTCAGCCGCACCTGAATCGACATTCCAGTTCGGCGTAACGGTGTTGGTTTGGTTTCCCAGAATATAATTGGTGAACTTCAATTGATAACTCTGGAGATCGCCATTGGAATCATAGGCTTTGATAAACGTAGATTCATTGTAGTTAGGCGCAGAATCAGAAGGCAGGTTGATGCCAAGCTCAGCCGTTGTCGTAGCCTCACCATTTGTGGTGAATGCTTCAGGGTCAATCCGCAAGGATTGCAGGCTGCCAGCATCGGTCGGAAAAGTTTCGCCATCGGCATTTACAGGCCAGCCCTGAACGTAATAGCCGTTTTTGTCCACCAGATAGCCTTCACGAGATGTGACGGTATTTCCACCGACTGTGATCGTGATTTCGTCACCCAATGCCTGTTCCATCATCCCGTCACGGCCATAATAGCTTGTGCCGCTGCCGTCAATTTCGGAATTTAACATGAAAAAACCAGACCCATTGATGGCAACATCATAGTTGCTGTCACTTGCAAGGATACCACCTTGTTGACTGATTAAGGAGCGCGAAACCGCCCTTACCCCGCCAATATCACGGTTGTGATCATAGGTCTGGGCAAGCATCGTCGAGAAATTCGTCTCTGTTCGCTTGTAACCGCCGGTGTTCAGGTTGGCCACGTTCAAACCGATGACTTCAAGCTTTTTGCTCTGTGCCATCATGGCCCCGACGGCAGGTGCGAATTGTCCTAGTAAACTCATCGCATTACCTCGTTGGTTAAAGTTAACACTGTGGGTACAATGACCCGCAATTATTTAAGCAACGTTTGTGCCACATTTTAAGTTATTGAAATTAATGGGTTTTGATTGTTGTGTGGTGGGTTGGGGACTGGGTAAAACTGGAGTTGTGGAAAAAAATACCGAGTTATTTTTGCAGGGTCGCAAGGAAATTTACAATCGGAGTACTGATTGACCTGAATGTATGAGTGTTTTCATATGTTGTTGTTGTTTCTTCAATCATGTTTTGCGCGTCATCTGGTGTTTCAAGCAGATGGTTTATGTGTTTAATGATTTTACTGTCGTCAAGGTCAAGCATATGCACATTGGGGGAATAGTGAACGTTCATCACGCTATTAAACTGTGAAGCTACCAAGCTTTTATTGGCCATTGCGTAATAGGGCCGGAAAATTACAGCTTCATCCATAATGTTGTCTGACAGAGAAATCTTGCTGTCTTTCATGACCTCAATGGATTGCTGATAGTTGATTGGTTCATGAAAGGTGGCGTGGGGGTTTAGTTTGCGAAATCTATCGCTGAAGGTACCGTAATAGTGGATGTCTTTGATACGCAACTTGCTGAACAGTTGCATACGGCGTTTGGTTCGAACACGATGATCTATTGATTTGATGAAGGCAGCTCCCCAATCTGTATCAAGCTGAAAGGGAAGCTCAATAGATTGGAGGAAATTTTTGCCAGCTTTGTAGAGGTCTGACTTGTGAAAAAGTAGATTTTCTTCCAGTTGTTGAATGCCTTTAATGAAGTGATTGTCAGTGATGCCGATCGTTTGTGCAAATTCTTTGGTGCTGAGGAGGTCGTCCACACGCCCTATAAAGCTGGCATTCTGGCTTCTGTCCTTAAAGGCAGGCGCACGATGATCAACATTGGACCCACCATGGGGGAACAGGATAATGTTGGCGGGTGCGACACCATAGTCAAGCAAGATTTCTTTGTGACTTTCTGCCATGACGGCATGATAAAAATTTTTATAATTTTGAAAATTTTTGATGACATATGGCAAAACACTGGCCGGATGATCCAAATAGATGCCGATAACAGGGCATTCCACGACATCAAGGAATTGAGTGTCTCCGGCTGTCATATAAGGCATAAAGTTAAAAGTAATAATGCTTTTTGGAGATTTTTGTTTTTGGCTGGCATATGAGATTAAATCATTGCCAATCTTAGTGAAAGGGGCTGCTGCGATGGCTTTTTCGTTGTGGTGCTGCAGACCTTCGCATATATCTTCGGCTACAATTTGCCAATATGTTCTGTTATCATTTTGAACATTGTCATTTCCATATTTGGCCATTTGGGTCATGAAAAAGTTTAATTTGTTAAAGTCAATTTCCATATTAAAATACTTTAGCCTGTACCTGTTGATTTTATATTGTACAGTTGGTGCAGCACTGAACAAGCGTGTTCATGCATAATAAAGTACTGGAGGAAAAATGAAAATATCAAACGTCGGGCCGACTAAACAGCTTTCGTCCAGTGCAAAAAAGTCAAAAGCACAGGGAAGCGGTAACTTCGCTTCGCATCTGGGGAAATCTTCCGGGTCAGAAGGCCATACGGAAATAATGGAAACGCCGCCTGTGGCTTCCATGGATTCTATCCTGGCACTTCAGGAAGTTGGTGATAGCACCGAAGAAGAACATCGCCGCGCCCTTTATCAGCGCGGGGAAGATATTCTGGATCGCTTGAGCGAGATCCAACGTGAGATTTTAAGTGGGGCCATTTCGGTTGAACGCTTGCAAAATCTTGCTCACCTGTTGCGCAGCCGTCGTCAGACGGTGGATGACCCGCGTCTGGCCCAGATTATTGACGAGATTGAACTGCGCGCGGAGGTGGAAATTGCAAAATGGGGACGTTCCCAGAAATAGAAATCAGGTATGATTTTTCATACTTCTATTAATTCTGGGCAATAAACTTGCCCAAAACTGTCGAAAACCTCTTGCGAATATAGACGACACTCCTTATATTGCGGCGCAATTTAAAAGGGCTGGCCTTGCGTAAAGGAATAGTGGGGATGAACGTCACATTGGCGCATGATTACAAACCTTCCGATAGCGAAGAGTTTATGAACGATCAGATGCAGGAATATTTCCGCCAGAAATTGTTGGCTTGGAAAGATGAACTGATCCGTGAATCAAACGAAACACTTGAACACCTGCAACACGAAAATAACCAGGCACCGGACTTGGCAGACCGCGCATCTATGGAAACAGATCGTGCGCTTGAACTGCGTACCCGTGATCGCGCCCGCAAGCTGATCAACAAGATCGACGCGGCGCTGGAACGTATTGATGAAGGGACATACGGTTACTGCGAAGAAACGGAAGAACCAATCGGCATCCGTCGTCTGGAAGCCCGTCCAATTGCGACGCTGAGTATCGAAGCTCAGGAACGTCACGAACGTCTGGAAAAAACCCACCGTGATGACTAAGCAAGGCTTGGGCGACGACTGATCGGGTTTAAACGGAATTTTAGAAAAGCGGTGACTGAAAGGTTGCCGCTTTTTTTGTTCTGTGTATCTTTGTTTTAAAATTGGATCACGTTGAAGGAATTTTAAGCCCATGGCGATTAAACCCTATGCAAGACCGGATGTGCGCGAAAGCGATATTGATGCCCTGTGTGATGTGCTGCGCAGCCAGTTTCTGACGACAGGTCCCAAGGTGCCGGAACTGGAAGAACGGTTTTTGGCCTTGGTTCAGAGTCAAGAGGCCGTGGCTTGCAGTAATGGCACCACGGCGCTGCATCTTGCGTCGCTTGCGATTGGGTTGAAGCCAGGGGACAAAGTGATCGTTCCTGCCCTGACATTTCTGGCCACTGCAAATGCAGTGCGCATGTGTGGCGCAGATGTGGTTTTTTGTGATGTGGATCCAGAGACCGGGATCATGCGTCTGGATGATTTAAAGGGTGCGGAAAAAAGTGCCGGGGGTCCCATCAAGGCGGTCTTCCCGGTACATATCGGCGGACATTGCGCGGATATGAAAGCGATCTCGGATTATGCCCGCAAAAAAAGCTGGTTGATCGTTGAAGATGCCTGTCACGCGCTGGGAGGGACCAATCATGGGCATCCGGTTGGTGCGTGTGGTTATAGTGATCTGGCCTGCTTTTCCCTTCATGCGACCAAGAGCTTTACGGCCTGTGAGGGTGGGGTGGTGACCACTAATAATCCTGATTATGCAGAGCGGATGCGCACCCTTCGAAATCATGGGATGCAACGTGACCCACAGGCAGGCCCCTGGGCTTATGAGATGAATGAACTTGGCTATAACTATCGCCTGACTGATGTGCAGGCTGCCCTTGGCATTTGTCAGATTGATCGCATGAAAGAAGTTGAGATCAGGCGCGGTGAAATCGTTGCGCAATATCGTACGGCGCTGGACGGTGTTTCAGACTGCCTCACATCCGTTCCCCCTACAGGTAATGGTGATCCGCTTTTGCATCTGTTTCAGGTGCTGATTGAATATGACCAACTGGGAAAAAGCCGCGCTCAGGTCATGAAAGAACTCATGGATCGTGGTGTAGGGACGCAGGTGCATTATATTCCTGTTGCCAACCAGCCTTATTATGTCGGTCTTTATGGGAAGTCAGATGTGAAAGGGGCGGACCGTTTTTATGAACGGGTTCTGGCCCTGCCCCTCTATTCCAGCCTGACAGATGAAGATGTCGCTGAAGTGATCCGTGCGGTTAAAGAAGTGGTTGCTTGATTTTTAAGGCTTCCACTTTGTTATCCATCATATAGGGCATGTAGAGCGTATCGCCATGGTTTGCGATATCGGCCAGGCCCGGCTTGAAGGTTGCGATCTTTTTAAAGGGCTGGCCTGGCGTGACGACAAACAGGTCGCCCGTGATCCAGTCGTTGATCAGGAATTGATCGCCCATTGCAACCACCCCATCCAGATTGCCCATATGTTCGGCGCCTTTCACAAGGGTGATTTCTTTGCTGGTGAGATTGACTTTGTAAAGGGAGCCGGGTGTCTTGGTGGAAAAGTCATCCTGCATGTCGGTGCCCCAAGTCGCAATATAAAGGTCGTTGCCCTTGACCAGCAGGCCGTTGGGGTGCTGGATTTGATCGGATGCAAGCCAAAGCGACAGGCCTTTTTCTGTGACTTCATAGATGCCATGACCAACCATATCGCTGATGAACACGCGTCCGTTATCTGTCGCGCTTAGGTCATTGAGGAATTTAGCGTTCGGTTCTTTGTGGGTTTTCACAATTTCACCGGTGGCAATTTCGATGACATGAATTTTATCAATGTCACTGACATAGAGCTTGTCTTTGGCAATCGCCATTCCTTTGGGCGCGTCCATACCTGTGGCCCATTTCTGCATCACAATTTTGCCGTCTGCTGAAAGTTTGGAGATGTAGCCCTTGGCATTCTTTTCAGCAGGGCTTCCCGCGATATTGCTGACGAACAGGTGATTACTGCCTTTATGAAAAATGACTGATTCAGGTTGTTCGAAACCTTGTTCGCTCCAGATCTCATTATCGGCGGCTACCGGGTTTGCAAAAAACAGAAAACCAGCCAGCAGGGAAAGTTTGAGGGGGGATTTGTTAAGCATGTTTGTCTCCTTTAAAACTGAAAGAAGAATATTTATTTGATGCTTGAATTCATCTATAAATAAAAGAGTATTGTTTTTTGATACGTAATTGCCGAGGAAAGTATTATGCACCCGTCATCCAGGGGTATTGTCTTTGATAAAGTCCGCAAAGCCATGAAAGCGCGAGGGGTAAAATATAAGGATTTGGCCGCAGCCCTTGAGGTATCGGAGCCGACCATTAAACGGCTGTTTCAGGATAAGGATTGCAAGCTCAGTCGCCTGATCGAGATTTGCCATTTCCTGAAACTTTCCATTGATGATATTCTATCAACAGAAATGCGGCCTGAACCACGTGCGGAATTTTTACCTGCTGCGGTGGAACGTCAACTGGCGGAAAATGATTCGCTCTTTGCCGTCTTGATCCTGTTGATGGATCGCTATTCACTGGAAGAAATTGCCCGTCAGTATGGGGTCAGCGAAGCCTCGATCTTTCGATATGCCCGCGATTTGGAAAGGCTGAATTTAGTCGAGATACTGGAAAACAATCATGTGCGTCTGTTGATGCATCTGCCGTTAAAATGGTTGCCCAATGGTCCCTTGATTGAACAGATCAAAAAGACCAATCAGGCGTATCTTGGCTGGGTCATGAGCCGCACGGACCAGGACGATGCCTGCTTCCTTTCACTTGCCCGTCAGATGTTGCCGGAAACTGCGCAGGTTCTGCAAAAAGAGTTACAGCAACTCCATGAAAAATTTATTGAGCTGGCACGACAGGATCGATTGCTGCACGCAGAACATGAACTGACCAGCCATAAATGGACAGCGGCCATGTCACGCGTAAATTTTGGGGAGATTTTGAAGGTGGAAGAATATCGCCGCTAGACGACCTCTTTTACCTTGGTCATAAAGTCGGCCAGGGCATGGCGCAGCACATCGGCATGTTCCGGCAGATCATTGGCGGAATTTGCGACCTGTTCGCCTGATTTATCCGCATCCAACGCACATTCTGACAAGACATGAATGTCTGCCTTTGTGGCTTCCATCCCCGTTGCAGCTTCGGCCACACTGCGGCTGATTTCCCCGGTCGCAGCACCCTGTTGTTCAACGGCAGCTGCGATGGAGGACGAACTGTCGCTCAGGTTCGCAATGGTTCCGGTAATATCTTTTATGGACGCACTTGCCTGAAGGGTGACCTGCTGGATTGATGCTATTTTACGTTCAATCTCTTCGGTTGCTTTTGTTGTCTGGCTGGCAAGATTTTTTACTTCGCCTGCCACAACGGCAAATCCTTTACCTGCATCACCCGCACGGGCGGCCTCAATCGTCGCGTTTAGCGCCAGCATATTGGTTTTGGTAGCAATATCCGTGATCATTTGCACGAATTCGGTGATCTCGTTGGAGGCCTTGGTCAACGATTCAATATGCTGATTGGCAAGCTGGCTTTGTTCCACTGCCTGATTGTTGATTTGTAAGGATCGATGGGTTTGGGAGCTGATTTCCGAAATCGATGCATTCAGTTCTTCCGTTGCAGATGCGACGGTATTCACATTGCCTGCTGTCTGTTCAGCAACTGCTGAAACCTGGGATGCTTTTTCAGAGGTGTCGGTAGAAAGGGCAGACATCTTATGGGCCTGGGTATTTAAATCTCTGGCCGCATCTTCGACCGCGACAACCACGTTTGAAACCGTTTCATTAAAATGATCAACCACTCCGCCAAACGCATGGACACGGTCTTCCATGCTTTGGGTGGCTTCGTTGATAATGCTGGCGGCAACCCCAAACGCACCCGTCATGCCTTTTTGATTGATGCGGCGGTAATATTCATTATCGCGCACACATTCCAGCGAGGCCGTTGTTTCACGCACATAGGCATCGGTACGGTCAATCAGGCGGTTGATGGCTTTGGCCAGGAGTTGCAGATCGGCATTTGTAGGCATGTCGGTGATGCGCTGTTCAAAATCCCCATCAGCGACAGCTTCACAGACATCGACAAACATGGCGATGGTTTTGTTCTTCCCCGAGTTTGAAAACATGTTACGCCGCCATCCGATCCAGAGTAAGAACGAAATGATGGTAACTTGGTGAATGAACCGAAACCACATCATTCAAATATTTCACTGCATCCTGCATGCCGGCTTTGGCGTTGTTTGCAGCTGCTTCAATACGGTTCAGTTCTTCATAAATCGGAATGATCTGGTTGTTCAGAATGGTGCGCTCCGGCACCCGGCGATTGGAATGATAGCCAATGATTTCGCCCTGTTCATTCAGCGATGGCGTTACATGTGCCAAAACCCAGTAATAGCCTCCTGATTTGGTCTTGTTGACCACATAGGCAAAAATTTCATTCTTGGACTGAATTGTTTCCCACAACAATTGGAAAACTGTGCGTGGCATAAAGTCATGGCGGATCAGGTTATGGGGTTTCCCCATGATTTCATCCAATGAATATCCCGACACATCAACAAACACATCATTGGCGTAGGTAATGCGACCTTTCAGGTCTGTTTTGCTGACGATGAGTTCATTCTCACCAAAAAATACTTCTTCGCTATTTTTAAACATTGGCTGCACCCCAATCTTTTTTTGCACTGCAGCAATTATAACAGCGTTTACATATATAAGTATTCACCTATTTAGGTGATGTTCTATAAAAGATTATAAGTATCTGTTTTAAAGTATTTATTTTTTAGCCCTGTAGGTGCTTTAAATCTAATGGTTGTTAATTTTCAAAGTTACACAAGCTTGAAATAATTGTGACCACAGGTTTTATTGCGAATCTATTCTTGATTGATTTGGTGCTATCAAGGTCAGAAAAGCGTTTAAACAAAAAAACACCCTACCTATAAAATTTATAAGTAGGGCATGAGTTTCCTAGTGTCTTAGAGCGATAAGAGCTAGGGCATTAAAGCGTGTTCGTTGGGAAACTCTCTGGCGAGGCCTCCCGGTTGAGGGAGGCTAAGCCAGAGCTTCACGAAAACTTAGAAGGGTGAGAGGATGTCGAGAACTTGCATACCCCAACGTGGTTGTTGCAGTTCACTGACGTTACCGCGACCACCATAGGTTACGCGCATCTCAGCAATCTTTGTGTGATCAATCGTGTTGGAAGAGGAAATATCTTCGCGGCGAATGATCCCGGTAATGTTCAGTTCACGTAATTCGTAGTTCACCAGGGTTTCCTGGCGCCCGTTAATAACAAGGTTACCGTTGGGCAGAATTTGAGTGATGATGGCAGCGACTGTTAAGCTGATGGTTTCTGAACGGTCAATCTTTCCTTCGCCTTTGGTGGTGTGATCCGTATCCAGGCTGACGGTTGATGTATTGACGACGTTACCGGAGACGATCTTGCCAAGGCCTGCTTCAAAGCCAAACAGGTTTGTCAGGTTTCCATCTTCTGTATCGTCACGGGTACGCTGTGTGGTGTTGGAAATGGCAGCGCTGTCTCCAATGGAGATGCTGACCGTCAGAATGTCACCAATTTCGTTGGCGCGGTTATCTTTGAAGAAAGCGCGTGCGCCATTACGCCACAATGAATTCGGGTTGATATGGGCCACTTGCGGGGCTGGCATGGGCATATTGACGGGCTGGTAATCCGGACGTTTGGTCGGATTGACAATTTCTGTTGTTTGCGGGCCGTCACCCACCTGTGACAGGCGGGTAAAGAGGCCGCAGGCCGACAGGCTGGACATCATCAGGACAATGCCTGAAATCCGGAGAATTTGTTTTGTACGTAACATTATTCCATCTCCTAACTGGTTTGCTCTAAGATTAACAACTTGCGTGATTTTTAATTATTGAAGGCAAGTTGTGCTGTGTTACTGCCGCCAATCGGCAAAACAGTAACCATGGAGGCGCCAACGACCACCGCTTCGACTGTGCGGCTTGTATTGGTGTTGGTGATACGAATGGTTTCTCCATCCGCACCGTCTTGAAGGGCGCGCCCTTGCGAGGTCAGCATCAGGCCTGGTTTTTTCAGGAAGATGGTCACCAGCTTGCCTTTTTCGACAAGTACAGGACGTTGGATGTCAGCTGCGCGGATTGGTTTTTCCGGACGCAGGTGACGTTTTGGCGACATGCCGATCAGGCTGTGTACATCGGTAATGATGTCACGCTGTGTGCGATCCGCACGCAGTTGAACCCATTGGATATCGTTTTCTGCAATGACTTCGCCTTTTGCCATACGTCGCGCAAGGGTCGGTACGTCAATCATTTTATGGATCTGACCTGTGACACGAACACGCTGGTTCGGTGTCATGTTTCTTTCACCTACCGCAACGATAGCGGCAAAGCGCATGGAGCGACGGTTGAAGGTCACATCTTCAATGGTGACTTCGGGCATGATCTCGCTTGGCACATGGATGCGCAGATTACGATTACTCAGTTCGATTTTGGCATTCTGCGGCAGGTCATGTTCCAGCAGAGAGGCCATCAGTGCGTCCTGAATTTCATCACGGTTAATTGTGATACTGTCGCGGGTAACCATGGTGCGCAAATCTGCAGAAAGGGGACGCCACTGCAAGCCATAAGCACGCGCCACACGGAACAACCAGCGTGCATCGAAAGACGCTTTGCGACCGGGTTTCGGGGCGTAGGCAACTGCCGTGTCGGCTTTGTCCTGTGGCGCATTGGTGAAGAGATCGCCAAGGCGGATGTAAGAACCGGATACCACGATGTTTTCGCGAAGTGAAACCGGACCTGTGTCGCCAGAAACAAGCTCTTCCTGTGCAGAGCCAGCGGCCAATGAATTGGAGGCCACCAACAGCAGGGAAAGTAATCCGGCAAAATAAAGAATGCGTTTCATAGCTCAGACCCTCCTTAACGCATTTGAGTCAAGGAGCCCATCATCTCATCAGATGTTGAAATCACCTTGGAGTTCATTTCGTAGGCACGCTGTGCAGAAATCAGGTTTGTTACCTCAGATACGGCATTGACGTTTGATGTTTCCAGGAAGCCTTGCAGGATGCTGCCGTAACCAGTCGTGGCGGGTGCAGCCGTTGCGGGCTGACCAGAAGCGGCTGTTTCAAGGTAGTAGTTAGACCCTTGTGCGCTTAGACCAGCCGGGTTCGGGAAAGAAGCCAATTGAATTTGGCCAACGTTTTGCAGAGCCACCTGACCGTCGATTTTGGCGAGAATTTCGCCACTGGAGTTTACAGTAACGTCAACCGCGTTGGCCGGGATTGTCAGGCCTGGCTGAACCAGATAACCATCATGTGTGACCAGTTCGCCGTTTCCGTTCAGTTGGAATGTGCCATCACGGGTATAAGCTGTTTCACCGCTTGGCAGGGTGATTTGGAAGAAGCCGTTACCCTGGATAGCAAGGTCGAATGTATTGTCCGTGGCGCTCAGGTTACCTTGTTCGTGGATACGGTAAACGGCAGCCAGCTTAACACCAAGACCTAGCTGTACACCTGTCGGGACAACCGAGCCATCCTGACCGGATGTGGAGCCTACGCGACGCAGGTTTTGATACAGCAGATCGTGGAATTCAGTACGACGACGCTGGAAAGCAGTGGTGTTCATGTTTGCCAGGTTGTTTGAAATGACTTCAACATTCTGTTGTTGAGCCAGCATCCCTGTAGCACCGATACTTAATGATCTCATTGTTTTAACTCCTAACTTCTTCGCTCTGTGTTAGCCGTTTATCGGCGCTTGTTACTGTTGACGGATGAGGGTGGTTGCCTTGCGGATCCGCTCATCTTCTTTTTCGATTAATTTCTTTGCCCGGTCATATGAACGGTGAACCTCGATCATTCGTGTCATTTCGATGATGGGTTCAACATTGGACATTTCCAGTTTGCCCTGATGAACGTCTGGATTTTCAACCTGTGTGCCAGGCACTTTGGAACTTAATAGTGTGTTGGATACTTTTTCCAGTTCCTGCGGATTGGGAAACTCTACAATGCTCAATTTCCCAATTGGGCCGGCGTTTGTGTGGATTTCGCCATTACGGCTGATTTCAATGCGGGTATCAGATGGGTCTGTTTCAATCTTTTCACCATCTTCGGTCAAAACCGGGTGACCATCTGTATTTACAACAATGCCTTGGTTGTTCAGTTGGAAGTGGCCGTTACGGGTGTAGCGGTTGCCAGCAGGTGTATCGACAACGAAATAGCCTTCACCGTGGATGGCAACGTCCAGCGGATTGCCTGTTTCATCGAAATTACCTTCGGACAGGTCGCGGTACTGGGCGATATCACGTACGAACATCATACGGTCCCCCATGATGCGATCGCCGCCATCACTTTTTACAAGATAGTCATCAAACATGACGCTTTCGCGCTTATAAGCTTGCGTGTTCATGTTGGCGATGTTGTTTGCCACAGAAGTCATTTCACGACGCAGCGATGTCTGGCGGGACAATGCGATGAGTAATGTATTTTCCATTTGGCTAAGCCTCTTAACTAATTCGCTCTAAGTGGTGCAGGCATTTCGCTGCGTTTGTCTTGGAATATGCACGAGGTATGCCAGTTTTAAAAAATATTTAAATTCAACATGTTAATCACGTTTTTTCCGAGTGAGTGCGAATTTCTCCTCCTTTTTTACCCGGTCAAAATCTACCACGGCGGCAAGAAATGCCTGTTTCGGGTGATCGTGGGTGTTTTTGACCCGGATGCGGCATAATTTGCCTGCCTGTGTTATACTGATGTGCCGTATTTGCAGGGATTTTCTGACAGGCTGACAAGAAAAGAAAAAAAACTCTTTAAATCAGTTGTTAACCACTTGCTTAGTATGGTGTAAATAAGGATAGCCGTATAAGATGCGGTTTAACTGGTTTGTGTTTTAATATATGTGAGCAAAAGACATGGCTGATGACGATCTCGACGACGACATGGATGACGACGACGAGTTTGACGATGAAGAGGAAGGCGGCTCCGGCGGTGGTGGCAAGAAGAAGATTCTGCTGCTGGCAATCCCGCTGGTCTTAATTCTTGGGGGCGCAGCTGGTGCCTATTTCACAGGTTTGCTTGACCCGCTTTTGGGCGTTGAAGAAACGGCTGAAGGTGAAGGGGGCGAAGATGGTGCACCTGCGGTTGGTCCGGATGGGGAACCGTTGCAGGTTGCCTTTTTTGATCTGCCGGAAATTCTCGTGAACCTTAATACAACAGGGCGCAAATCCAGCTTCCTGAAAATCCGCGTCAGTCTTGAACTTGCCAACTCTCTGGACACACCGCAGGTCGAAACTGTGCAGGACCGGGTGGTGGATGCCTTCCAGGTCTATTTGCGTGAACTGCGGGTTGAAGACCTGAAAGGGTCGGCGGGTATGTATCGTCTGCGTGAAGAATTGCTTGCACGGGTGAATACGGCCGTTGGCTCGGTCAAAGTCAATGATGTGCTTTTTAAGGAGATGTTGGTACAATAATTGTATGTGCTTTCATCCAGGACGAATAATGGAACGACGTGAAGGACAGGGTTTATGACTGTCGCCGATGAAGAAGGTGAAGATCTCGCTGCGGAATGGGAAGCTGCCCTTGGTGATGATGACGATGGCGGTGAAGATGACGATCTCGCAGCAGAATGGGAGTCCATGGTCGGGGACGACGATGGCGGTGCCGGTGCCGATTTACTTGGCGCGGTCGGTGGTCGTGAATCCACGCGTGTTCTAAACCAGGACGAGATTGACAGCCTTCTCGGTTTTGATGAAGATCATGACGAAGATGGTGGGCAAAGCGGTATCCAGGCGATCCTGAACTCCGCCCTTGTTTCCTATGAGCGTCTGCCTATGCTCGAGGTTGTCTTTGACCGCCTCGTTCGTATGATGTCCACCTCCATGCGTAACTTCACATCGGACAACGTGGAAGTTTCGCTGGATAACATTGTATCCATCCGTTTCGGTGACTATCTTAACTCTATCCCGCTGCCTGCAATGCTGGGCGTATTTAAGGCGGAAGAGTGGGATAACTACGGTCTTCTGACCATCGACAGTTCCATGATTTATTCGATCGTTGACGTTCTGTTGGGTGGTCGCCGTGGTACGGCTGCCATGCGGATTGAGGGACGTCCCTATACCACCATTGAACGGAACCTGGTTGAACGGATGGTTCATGTGGTGTTGAACGATTTGTCTGCTGCCTTTGATCCCCTGTCGCCTGTCACTTTCCGGTTTGACCGACTGGAAACCAACCCGCGCTTTGCGACGATTTCGCGCCCGAGTAACGCCGCGATTGTTGCCAAGCTTCGGATTGATATGGAAGACCGTGGTGGTCGTGTGGAAATGCTGTTGCCCTATGCGACACTGGAACCTGTTCGTGAACTTCTCTTGCAGATGTTCATGGGTGAGAAGTTTGGTCGTGACAGTATTTGGGAAACTCACCTGGCGCGTGAACTTTGGCAGACCGATGTAGATCTGGAAGCTGTGCTGGACGAACAATATATGGAACTGACTGATATTATTAATCTGAAAATCGGTTCACAGATTATGTTTAATGCGACACCGGATTCCGATATTGAAATTCGTTGTGGCGGTGTTTCCATGTATACTGGTAAGATGGGCCGTAAGGGCCAGAATATCGCCGTCCGCATTGACGACGAAATAACCAAGCAGAAAGGATAAGGACGTTGCCGTTTGCTTTGATCTTGGACATGCTGATTGCGATCCTTTTGATCGCCACCATTGCCTATGCGGTAATGCTTAATCGTCGCTTGTCAGAGCTGCGAAAGGATCAGTCTGAACTGGAGCAGCTTGCCCAAAGCTTTAACGACGCGACCATCCGTGCGGAAGAAAGCATTCACAAGCTCACTGGATCTGCTGATGAGATGAAACGCGATGTGCAGGATACGCTCAAAAAGGCTGAAAATCTGCGCGATGATCTTAACTTCCTAATCGACCGGGCGGGGACGTCCGCCGACAAGCTCGAAGAACAAGTGCGCAATAATCGTCCGGAACCTCCTGCATATGCTGGTAAAAAAGTAAAAGATACCGTTGCCTCGCCAGAGCCAAAAGCTCAGCCAAAGGTGCAACAGCCGCAGGCTGCCCCTGTTCAGAAAGAAACAGCACAGCCCGTTGAAGATGATTTCAAGCCAAAGACAGACGCAGAACGCGAACTGCTCAAGGCGCTTGAGTCTGTACGCTAAGTCGACAGGAGAAGAACCATGATGGCCACCTTAACAAGATTACGTGTTTTGCCCGTAACCATCTTTGTTGCGTTCTTTTTACTGACGTTTAAAATTGGCTCCATCTGGACAGGGGTCGGCGACTGGATGGACGGTGTGTCCGTAACCCAGGCCGAAGCGGAACAGGCAGAAGGCGCGCTGCGTCCGAAATCTGCAAAAGAAATTCTGGAAAAACGTCATCCTTCACCGCCCAAGGTGTTTGAACTGGCACAGGCCAATACGGATGAATTAAGTGAAGAAGAAAAAGCCGCCATTGCGGAAGAAGAAGCTGCGATTGAAGCAGAAGAAGCGGCTGAAGCTGCTGACGAAAGCTTCTCTGATGATCCGACATTCTATACGCAAGCTGAAGTGGATCTGCTGCAAAAACTGGCAGAACGTCGTGAAGAGATTGAGGCCCAGGCCCGTGAACTGGATGTGCGCGAGAATCTTTTAAAGGCAGCCGAAGCGCGGATTGATAAAAAAGTACAATCGCTGAAAGCCCTGCAACGCACCATTGAAGACAGCATGGTCAAATATGATGAAGAACAGGAAGCCAAGCTTGTCAGTCTGGTTAAAATTTATGAAAATATGAAGCCGAAGGATGCGGGACGAATCTTTGAAGAACTTGAGATGAACGTCCTTTTGGAAGTGGCTGAAAAAATGAATAAACGTCGCCTTGCACCGATTTTGGCAAAAATGGCACCGAAAAAAGCACGTGACGTGACTGAAGAATTGTTCCGTTTACGCAGTTTGCCCAAGCCGGGAGAACTCGCAGTTGGACAATAAGTACGAAAAGTAAGCGTGATTCAAAAAAAAATGCACTAAGGCGTTGGTTTCTCTTTTAAAAGGCTTGCGTCCTGCGCTATGCTCAAGTACTAAATTTATATAGGCCTTTTTGAAGTTGCCACTTTTTAAAGGTCTCGCCGATTAAAAAATATTTCTTCTGGGAGTGGAGTTCTAAATGGCTGTCGATCCTAATATGCCCATCCTGATCGTGGATGACTATAAAACAATGTTGCGTATCATCCGCAACCTTCTTCGCCAGTTGGGTTTCACCAACATCGATGAAGCAACAGATGGTAGCCAGGCTTTGCAAAAGCTTCGCCAAGCAAACTTCGATCTGATCATTTCAGACTGGAACATGGAGCCAATGACTGGTCTTCAGTTGCTGCGTGAAGTACGTGCGGATGCCAAGCTGAAACACATTCCGTTCATTATGGTGACTGCGGAAAGTAAATCTGAAAACGTTATTGCGGCGAAAGAAGCCGGTGTATCCAACTACATCGTGAAGCCGTTTAACGCAGAAACGCTTAAAGGCAAGATGGTCAGTGTAATCGGTGACTTCTAAGTTTTCCGACATCTAACGTTTTTTGAACTCGGGGAGCTTTCATGTCAGCGAATACCAAGGTTGATCCGGACTTGACGGCGCGATTGGATGAATTGCGCGATACTTATGGCGATACTGTCAAAGTAGAAGATGTTGTGGATGTGGTGGATAGCCTCATGTCTACAATGAAGGGGGATGTCACCTCGGCTGATATGGAGCTCTATACCGAGCTTGAATCACTTGCCACCTATATTCATTCTGCCAAGGCAGAGATCGCGCAGTTACGTCCTGATGATGTGAAAGATAAATATCTCACATCCGCCAGTGACGAACTGGATGCGATTGTTGAAGCCACAGCGGATGCGACAAACAGCATCATGGATGCAACCGAACTGGTTGAGAATGTGATGGGTGAGGTGGAGCAGGAAGTCAGCGACAAGCTGATGGAGGCCACCACCAAAATTTATGAAGCCTGTACCTTTCAGGACATTACCGGACAGCGCATTACCAAGGTTGTAACAGCCTTGCAGCATATCGAAGAAAAAATCGATGCGCTGGTGGATGCGTTTGGTTCTGAGATTGAAAAGTTCAAGGCAGAGAATCCTGAGCCTGAAGACGACGGTCCAAAAGAAATCACAGATGAAGATTTGCTTGAAGGCCCACAACTGGACGGTCAGGGCAAAAGTCAGGAAGATATTGACGCACTGTTAGCCAGTTTCGATTAACAACAGTTAAAAAGCGATGGACCGGATTCAGGTAGACTTTGGCGGGGGGGATAGACCCGCGAGTGACCCCAGTCGCACGATTACGCTTTTTTTGTCGCTTTATCTTCTCATCCTTGCTTTCTTTATTTTGCTCGTCAGCATTTCTTCCACCGAAGAAGTGAAATCCAAAGCGTTGATGGAAAGTTTGTCATCGACCTTTTCCTCTGTCTTGCCTCCGCGTATGGACCTGCGTGATTTCAACGCAACCACAGGGGAGTTTCTGGCGGCTGATGAATTCCAAAGACAGGTCACGGGATTATTTTCCACCGTCATCGGTGTGGTGAAGGTGGAGGCCATTCAACCCGGCCGCCTGATGCGCGTGGAACTAGACGCTAATGGTTTGTTTGAATTGGAAAAGGCGGTGGTGCGCGAAGGTCAGGCTGGCTTTGTTGACCGCCTTGTTGCTGCCCTTAGTGCTAATCCCCCAGGTCTTCGTTTTGAAATGGAATTTGTTGTTTCCACCCCCTGGTCAGAAGATATGACCCTGCCGGATAAACAAGACCTGGCGATTGAACGCGCAGGTGCTTTTGCCCGGGAACTGTTAACGCGGGGTGCCCCACCGGGCACAGTGTCCATCGGTTTAAAAGGTGGCGACAACACGACGGTGGAAATCTGGTTCCATATCCGGGGGCTGGAAGAAAACCGTATCCGATTTGAAGAATCTCCTTTGATCAAGGTCGAAAAGCCAAAGTCTGTGGCTCCAGTTCAGGCTACCCCTGCACCCGTGACCCTAAGCCCGAATGTACCATCCTCTTCAGCCGTCAGCGTGCCGCTTCCAAGTTTGGAACCGACCGCGCCTGTTGAGCCTGCACCGTTGGTTCAGCCCACACCTGCACCTGCGGATAATGCACCACTTTCCTTACAGCCACCGCGTCTTCTTCAGCAAGGAGGCGGCAATGATTAATTCTGGTCGTCAGGTTGGCATGACCCGTTTTGCAATGGGGAAGAATGAAGGGAAAAAGGGTGCCTGGATGGTGACCTTTACCGATCTGGTCTCCCTGATGCTGACCTTTTTTGTCATGCTGTTTTCCATGGCGACGGTGCAGATTGACAAATGGGATGCCATCACGGATTCACTGTCCACAACCCTGAACCCGAAAAAGACGGAAACGGTGGCAACCGCGACGGCGGATTACAATATTTCCACCGTTTTCAGACAGCGTGCCATTAATCTGGAATATCTCCAGGCCGTTCTGGCGGAAAAAGTCGATAAAGATGAAGTGCTGGGACGTTCCATGATCCAGTTACTGGATGATCGATTGCTGATTTCACTGCCGGGTGATTTGCTTTTTACCCGTGGTAGCAAGAACTTGAGTACGCGTGCCAACGATACCATGTTAAAAATTGGCGATGTTTTACGACATGTTAGTAATCAGATTGTTATAACTGGACATACGGATCCTGAACCGGCATCGGGTCAGGATTATGCGTCGAACTGGGAATTATCACTTTTTAGGGCCATTGCGGTGGGAAATGCGTTAAGAAAGTCTGGCTTCACACAAGAATTCTTGGCATATGGTTATGGAGATAGCGGTTATGCGCAATTACCTGCTATTCCAGAAGAAAAAAAGAATGCATTGGCGCGCCGGGTCGATATTATGGTTCTGCAAACCGGGGTGTTAAAATGATGAGGGGAGATAAGCGGTCCGCATGATGATGCGCGCAATCATAGGCTTGATGATCTTTATGATCGGCATGTTTGCTGTTGAAGCGGCATGGGCCGAACGTATTGCCGTGCGCGCAGGTGGTCACCCCGGCTATGGCAGGATTGTATTTAAATGGTCTATCCCCGTGCGTTATACCGCTGAAATTCAAAACGGTGTTCTCAATATCACGTTGGGTGAACCTGCTGAAACCTCTTACAACGAAGTTCGTAACAACCTTAAAAAATATGTTCGTGGTGTGCGCCCCAGTAATGGCGGACGCAATATCGCGATTGACCTGACCGATGGCGACTATGGGGTTCGTAGTTTCTATAGCGGCAGTTATCTTGTGGTGGATATCGTTGGGGAGCCTGCGCCAAAAGCGGCTGTGGCCCCCGCGCCAGCCCCTGCTCCTGCTCCTGCACCCACGCCCGCGCCTGTTCCCGCTCCGGCTCCCGCACCGGTTCAGCAGGCGGCCCCAGCGCCAGCTCCTGCCCCTGTGGCGTCAGCCCCGGTTCAACAGGTTGCTGCCGTTCAGGCACAAGCAGCCGTTATTCCGCAAAACGGCCCGACCATTCGTGTGCGCAAAGGGGAGAAGGGAACTTATACCCGGATCGTTTTTGACTGGACGAAGAAGATCAATTATTCCATTGGCGATTATGAGCAAAAGACCATCGTCAATTTTGCCGAACCTGCCAAATATAACTTTGCTGCTGCCCAGCGCAATCTGAGCGGTCAGGTCCGTGGCCTGCGCCAAAATGGCAATGCGGTGGAATTGACGGTAACACCCGGTTCACGCATCAAGCATTTTTATGTGGGCACCAAGATCGTGGTGGATGTCTATCGTGATCGATTGGCACAAAAACCAGCTGCTCCGGCTGCGGCACCTGCGCCAACACAGGTTGCGCAAGCGCCCGCACCCGCACCGACGCCAGCACCTGCGCCTGCTCCGGTTGTTGCACAGTCTGCACCTGCACCTGCCGCAAATGAACCACCTAAACCCAAAGCGGCCCCTGTTGCACAGGTATCACAACCTGAAGCCCTGCCGCAGCCCCAAGTCGCAGAAACACCTGCGCAGACCGGACCCAATGCCGCCGGGCTTGCGGGTGCATTCTCTCTGCGCTTTGAGTTTGGGGAACCTGTTGCGGCTGCGGCCTTTAGACGCAGTGGGGCGGTCTGGCTGGTCTTTGACAAACAGACTAATCAGGATGTTCAGGCCCTGGCCCAAAGTGCGGGCGGCGGCATTACCGGGATTGAACAGTTAAATATTCCACGTGCGACGGTTTTGCGTATTGAAACGGCGGAAGGGTTTAACCCGCGCCCGAAACGCGAAGGTCTCGCCTGGATTTTTGAATTTGGCAAGTTGCCACTTGTGGCCTCTCAGGAAATTAGTATCGAAGCCCAGCCGTTCTCCCCCGCAGGTGCGCGTCTGTTCCTGCCAGTTCAGGAAGCGGGCTTGGCGGTACCGTTTCAGGACCCGATTGTGGGTGACAACGTAGTGGTTGTTCCTGTGATCCCGCTGGGGCATGGGGTGAATACACCGCGCAGCTATCCACAGTTTGATGTATTGGCAAGTTCGCAAGGCACAGCCTATGTACCGAAAGCAGATGACTTGCGTATCCGTACCCTGAAGACCGGGATTGAAATGACAGCATCCAGTAGTCTGAAACTGTCTGATACGGGCAAAAAGGCGGTGGCTTCTGCCAAGATCGGGGGCTTGCGTGGCATTTCGCGTATGTTCGATTTCGACAAATGGAAAGTCGGCGAACTGGATGAATATCGCAAGAACCGACAGGATATGGAAAAAGCGGTGGCGGGATTGCGCGGTCCACGTCGTGAAATCGCCCGTTTGAACTTGGCACGTTTCTATGTCTCTCACGCGATGGGACCAGAAGCCCTTGGTGTCTTGAATGTGATGGCAAAGGCTGACCCGGAAAAACGCCAGGATGCGGAATTTATGGCGTTGCGTGGGGTGGCAAACTTCACCATGGGCCGTTTGAAAGAAGCTGAAGAAGATTTCGATAATAACGAAGTCGATGCAAAGGATGAAGGTGAATTTTGGAAAGCCGCCCTGCAGGCTGCAAATGGTAATCTGACAGAAGTCGCCCCGGACTTGAAACGTCTGGCGGGTGTCATTCGTCCTTATCCGCCACGCTTGAAATTTCCGCTGGGTATATTGTTGACAGAATCAGCCCTTTCCATTGGCGATGTGCGTCAGGCCGAAGATTATTTGGAAGTTCTGGAAGCCGAAGGATTGGGCAATCGCCAAGCCGATGCGGTGAAATATCTGCGCGGCCGCACGAAAGAGATCAGCGGTGACCCGGATGGTGCGGTTGTTGTTTATGAAGAAGTGGAAAACGGCAATCACCGTCCATCGCGCGCGAAAGCGTCGCTCGCTAAAGCAGAACTGCTTTTGAAGCATGAGCGTATCAGCGATAAAGAAATGATCGAAGCGCTTGAAAAACTGCGCTTTGCCTGGCGGGGCGATGACTTTGAATTCAACCTGCTGCGTCGCCTGGGTGATATGTATGTGAAGGTCGGAAATTATCGCGACGGTTTGCGCACACTTCGACAAGCTGCGACCTATTTCCGTAAACATCCAGAATCAGAAGCCGTTACCCAGGAAATGATTCGCATCTTCGAGGAACTTTACCTCGCAGGCAAGGCAGATGACTTGCCGCCTGTTACAGCCATTGCGCTTTATGATGAATTCCGTGAACTGACACCTGCGGGCGAAAAAGGTGATGAGATGATCCGGAAATTGGCGGATCGTCTGGCAGCGGTTGACCTGCTGCGCGAAGCTGCAGAACTGCTGGAAAACCAGGTTCAGTTCCGCCTGAGCGGACAGAAGAAGGCACAGGTGGGGACGCGACTGGCTGTGGTCTATCTGGCTGCGGGTAAGCCGAAGCGTGCCATTCGCGCGTTGAAGAAATCGGCACAACCCAACATGACCGAAGAACATATTATCATCCGCCGTCATCTGGAAGCTCGCGCCATGATTGATATGGGTCAGACGACCCAGGCACTGACCATGCTGGATAATCTGGAAGACGAAACGGTAGCCGCTGATATGCTGCGCAGTGAGGTTTACTGGAATGCCAGTGACTGGCGCAATGCCAGTGCGGTCTTGAAACGTCTGGCGTCTGCCAAGGGGGCACGTCGCAACAAGCCGCTGAACGAGGAACAGGCCCGTCTGATTCTGAACCTGGCGGTGGCTTATACACTGGGCAGTAACGAACGCGGCGTGGGCCGGGTACGTACCGATTATGGTGGGGCGATGGAACAGACGTCCTTGCGTGATGCCTTCCGTCTGATTGCGTCACGGGAAAATGCCGGGATGCTTGACCCGCGCACCATTAATCAGTTGATCAAGCCTGCTGAGAATTTCACCACCTTTATGACTGAATATCAGGAACGTCTGAAGGCGGGTGAATTGAGTGCGATTAACTAGGTGTTGAGCCAAGCTAGAGCGTAAGTTGACATCCAAAACCTGACTGAGCCGACAAAAAAATGTCATAAATTTGAAAATTTAACTTGAGTTTCACCTGAAACTACGGCATTTCATGTCGCCTTGTCCGCAAGGGAAGTGTTTTTGCGGATCATCTGTCTACTGGTTTGGAAAGGGGTGAGTATGCCCAAGACTGCTGCTCTTGCCGAACTGGGGATGGACTCGGATGTTCAGCCGAGCGAAACCCAGGTCCGCGAAAAAGAAATGCCCAAGAACGGTTATACCGTGATTGAGAACAATAAAGATTACTTCATCGAACGTAATGGTGTTCGTTATGCAGGTACCCATCTGCTGATTGATTTATGGGGTGCCAGCAAGCTGGACGACATTGATCTCATCGAACGTACCTTGCGTATGGGTGCTGATGCCGCAGGGGCAACGATCTTGCATTGTCATCTGCACCATTTTGAACCAAACGGCGGGGTGTCCGGCGTGCTGGTTCTGGCGGAATCTCACATCAGCATTCACACATGGCCTGAAGCTTCCTATGCAGCTTTGGATGTGTTTATGTGTGGCGATTGTGACCCCCATAAAGCAGTTCCTTTCCTGCAGGAAGCGTTTGGTCCGGATCGCATTGATGTGGACGAACAACTGCGTGGCAAAGACGTATGACCCGCTGGGTAGGTGAAACGCTGTATGATAGCTATCAACAGCGCTTCAGAGCGGACAATATCCTCTTTGAAGAAAAGACCGAACATCAGGACCTGATCATTTTTGAAAATGATTATTTTGGCCGCGTGATGGCCCTTGATGGTGTGATCCAGACAACGGACCGTGACGAATTTATCTATCATGAAATGATTTCCCACGTGCCGATCCTGGCCCATGGCGCTGCCAGGAAAGTGCTGATCATCGGTGGCGGTGACGGTGGTGTGCTGCGCGAAGTGCTGCGCCATGAAGATGTTGACTGCACCATGGTGGAAATTGATGCTTCTGTTGTGGAAATGTCGAAAAAATATTTCCCCGATCACAGCGCGGGCGCATTTGAAAATCCACGCTGCAATCTGGTGATTGCCGATGGTCTGAAGTTTGTGAAAGAAACAACTGATCGCTTTGACGTGATCATTGTGGATTCCACCGACCCGATCGGTCCGGGGGAAGTTCTCTTTACCTCTGACTTCTATCGTGACTGTCAGGCGTGTCTGACGGAAAAAGGTATTCTGGTGACGCAGAATGGTGTGCCATTTTTCCAGGCAGACGAAGTGACAACTACTCAAGATCGCATGTCCCCGCACTTTAAAGATATGTCTTTTTATGTGGTGGCGGTGCCGACTTATATCGGTGGTTTCATGACACTGGCTTGGGCGTCAAACGATCCGGCCATGCGTGTACAGTCTGTGGATGTGATCGAAGAACGTTTCAACAAAGCGGGCTTTGATACAAATTATTACACACCGGGTGTGCATGTCGGGGCATTTTCATTGCCGCGCTATATCCAGAAACTGCTGAAATAATGAGAGCGTATCGTGCCAAGTTGAATTCATTTCATGCCCTATAAAGTTCTTTCAGGTTAGGAAACTTGCACAGAGCGATGCGGGGCATCGGTCAAGCATTTTGACGCGGCATGAAAGAACTTTATAGGGCACCGAAGGCGACCAATATAAGAGATGTGGAGGGCGGCACCTTCCATTTGCGGTGAGAAACACCGCTGCATGCAAGGTTTCTACCCACAGCTCTTGTATTGGTCGTGAAAGTGAATGCACCTTGGCGCGACACGCTCTGTTTTCAGCCGCGCACAATTTTTATGATTTGTAAGGGGAATGTCTCAAGGTCGATGGGCTTTGGAATATATCCTCTTGCGCCTGCGACGATGGCTTTCTGTTCCCATCCTTCGCCTTCATTTCCGCTGATGACGATATAGCTGGTCTCGCTTAATTGTGGGGCTTTGCGTAGTTCTTCGATCAGGCTTAAGCCGTCCATACCAATCATGGAGATATCGGTGATGACCAGATCAGGCTGTTCATCGGTGATATCCAGAATGGCACTTGTTGCTGCGTGATAAACCGATACCTGGTGGCCTGCTTTTTCCAAAACGAGGGACAGGGTTTTAATCAGGGCTTTATCATCATCAACAAGGGCGATTTTCATGGCATCGTCACTCCAATATCCCTTGCCCAAAGCTTTTCACAAGCGATCCGACAAGCATGTACCAGCCATCGACCAGGACGAAGAAGATGATCTTGAAGGGCAGGGCGATAATGATCGGTGGCAACATCATCATACCCATGGACATAAGCACGGACGCCACGATCATATCAATGACCAGAAACGGGATAAACAACAGGAAGCCGATCTCAAACGCCTTTCTGATCTCTGAAATCATAAAAGCCGGGATCAGGGCTTTGAGCGGCACTTCTTCCGGGTTTGCCTTGGCCTGTTCCTGTGCGATACCCAAAAACAGGTCAAGGTCTTTGTCGCGCACATGCTGCATCATGAAGTTATGAAACGGCTGCACGGTTTTTTCGAAGGCTGCAACTTCTTCCAGGTCGCCGTTCATATAGGGTTGCAAACCCTGATCATAGGCCTGTTCGAACGTTGGCATCATGATGAAGAAGGTCAGGAAAAGTGCCAGCGATACAATTACCTGGTTGGGGGGGGCTTGCTGTGTCCCCATCGCGGTCCGCAAGAAGCTGAAGACAATCACCAGACGGGTGAAAGAGGTCACCATCACCAGAATGGAGGGGGCCAGTGACAGAACCGTTGTGAGCGCGATCAACTGAATGATGCGCGATGTGGTACTCTCTGGCCCACCTACATTGGGGTCGCCAAAGTCCATGGTGAAGCTTTGGGCCAGAACCTCTGAATTACAGACGGCCAAGACCAGGAAAGCAAGACCAGAGATCAGGCCGCCTGACAGCGACAGTTTTAAAATCTGTGTTTTGGTCATGATGATTTATCCTCTGTCGCAGAAGAGGTGTTGTCATCAATTTTTTCCAGATGATCACTAAAGCTGAAATCGTTATCTGAAATATTCTGTTCCACAACCAAGTCCGTTGTCCCGCCTAAAACCAGAAGATGTTCTTTATCATCCCGCTTAATCAAAACCAAACGGCGTTTATTGTCAATTGGCATGATTTCAGAAATGCTCAGGCGGCGTTTGGTGGTACGCGCCACATTGCGATACCCCATGCCATAACGTTTTGCCAGCATGGCCAATATGCCGATTAGCGCAACGACAAACGCCAAAGCAAAAACAAATCTGAGATAGTCGGTGATTTCCATTGTTGGTCCTAATCTTCGTCGTCGCTGACTTCCTGGGCAAACAGGGGATTAACGCCTTGTTCCTGTGTTGCCTGAAAATGTTCGGAGATCGCATCATGCTGCATATTCAAATCGTTTTCCAGCCGTTCGATGGAATTAAACAGATTTTCCAACTTGGGCAATACGGCTTTGGCATCTGCAGGCGGGGCCTGTTCCAATTCTGCACAGAGCGTTGCCATTTTTTCTTGTAGTTGGGAAATATCCACGATGGTGCTTTGATGGATCAGCCGCTGCGCAGTTTGAACGAAGTCGTTAATCTTGGCAATTTCCTGTTCAAAATGTTCTGTGGTGGGAGAGGTTGCCATATCAGTTTTCCTCTTCCTCAGATGCGATGGTGTCCGGGTTGGGCTTTAAGGGGGTATCAACTCCGGGCATTTCTTCTCCATTGGCGCGATAGACGTAAGTCAGAATTTCAGCGACGGTGGCAAAAGCCTCTACCGGGATTTCTTCACCTACATCCAGCAGGCTGAGGATTTGGGCAAGGTCGGCGTCTTCACGAACACGCACACCCTGATCAAAGGCGATTTGCAAAATCTGTTCAGCAACCGCGCCGTGACCAGAGGCGATGATTTCTGGTGCTTTATTTTCTACCCCTTCATAAGACAGGGCGACCGCGATTTGCTCGGGGTCGTTTGGTGGGCGCATATTGTTTTTGCCGTCACTCAAAATCAATGTCCTTTGGGGTTACATAGTGTTTTACCATAGCCTAAATCAGAAGCTTTTAAAAAAGCTTAAGCGCTTGATATAAATAAAACACTTACACAAAGCTTTACCATTTGTTAAGATAATGGTTACATAGTAATTACGTACCAATGGGCAAAGTATCACTATGTACTGAATTTTGTTCTTGGGAGGTCGAGGGCATAAGTCAGTTTTAGGAGTTCGAAATGGACTTAGGAAAAATGTCGCTGTTCGCTACGCTCAAAAAGCGGATGGACTACATTAACAACAGGCAGGAAGTGTTGGCAGAAAACATAGCTAACGCGGATACGCCGAAATATCAGGCCCGTGACTTAAAGCCGTTCAATTTCAAAGAGTTGATGCGGGCGCAAGCGATGCATGTGAAGCCAACCGGGACGGATCCCAAACATATCGGGACCAGTCCTGCACGTATGCGTGAATATGCTGGTATGGATGCCAAGCCCTATGAATCCACCATTGATGGAAACCAGGTCGTTCTGGAAGAACAGATGACCAAAATGAGTGAATCTCAGGTGGACCACACGCTAACAACTGAAGTATACAAGAAAAATCTGGCGTTATTTCGGATTGCGTTGGGAAAACGGTAATGCGATTCGCTGGATTTTGGGCGGTGAGGGCCGTAAATTGAGGTTGGACAATGGATGATTTATTTAAAAGTATGCGGATTTCGACTGCCGGTATGAAAGTACAGGGCGCGCGTCTGCGTGTGATTTCTGAAAACGTCGCCAACGCGGACTCTTTGCCGACCAAACCGGGGGAATTGCCCTATCGCCGTAAGAAAATTCTGTTCAAGAACGAACTGGATCGCGAACTGAACTTTAATACGGTCAAGGTTCACAAGGTCAAGGAAGATAGTCCGGAAAACTTTAAACGCACGTTTGACCCGGCCCACCCGGCTGCGGATGAAAACGGCTATGTGCTGCGTCCCAACGTCAATTCGTTGATTGAGATGATGGACATGCGCGAAGCGCAACGTTCATACGAAGCCAACGTCAATACGGTAAAAGCCAGTAAAAAGATGTTAGAACAAACGATTGGGATTTTGCGCTAAGCGAAAAGGGAATGAATTATGGCTGATAATATGATGGCATCGGCTGCGGCCGCTTACGCAAGGTCTGCTGCAGAAATGAATAAACTCCCGACGCTGGAAAGTGCAAAGGGACCCGAAGAAAGCGACTTTTCCGATCTGCTCAAGCAAGCCGTACAGGAAGCGGCTGATATTGGCTATAAGAGTGAGCGCATGTCTTTGGCCGCTGCTGCGGGCACGGCTGATGTTAATGAAGTGATCACGGCTGTGGCCGAAGCTGAAGTGACCCTGCAAGCGGTTGTCACTGTGCGTGATAAAGTGATCCAGGCCTACCAAGACATCATCAAGATGCCGATTTAGGCAGGCGCTGATATGAATGATGTAGGGGTAATTGAAATTGGGCGTGAAGCCTTCTGGGTGATCTTAAAAATTGGTGGACCGATCCTGATGGCGGGCTTGGTCGTTGGCCTGTTGATTGCCCTCTTTCAGGCATTGACCTCTATTCAGGAAATGACACTGGTGTTTGTACCCAAGATCATTGTGATTTTTCTCGCGCTGGTTTTGAGTTTGCCTTTCATGATTAACAACATGCTCGATTTCGGTGAGTCGATATTCGATAAAATTATTGCCCTGAATTAGCGGGGCTTGCATGTTAAGCGAAGTCATCACTTTTAACTTATTTCATTTCGGCATTATTCTGGCGCGCTTGAGTGGCGCGCTTATTGTTATGCCCGGTTTCAGTGCGACTTTTGTCTCAATGCGCGCGCGTATGCTGTTGGCTTTGATGATGTCTTTGGTCCTTGTTCCTGCGGTTTCTCACGGTTTCCCTCCCTTTCCCATTCATCCGCTTGAGCTATTGATGATTTTGGGTGGTGAAATTCTTATCGGTTTCTTTTTCGGTATGCTCATGGCGGTCATGCTGAGTGCGATGAATATTCTGGGGATGATCATTGCGTTTGTTGCTGCGTTGTCTAACGCTTTCTCATTTGACGCGGTATCACAGGCTCAGGGATCGATTATCTCGACCTTTTTTGTAAATCTTGCACTGGTGACGATTTTCGTGACTGATCTGCATCATTTAATGTTGACGGCGGTGATTGACAGTTACACGCTTTTTTCACCTGGGAAATTGCCACCGATTGGAGACTTTGCAGAGTTTTTTAGCAAGACTGTGGCAGGTTCATTCAAAATCGGGGTGCAATTGGCGGCACCGTTTTTCCTGTTGTCCTTTGGGTTTCAGTTGGCGATGGGTCTTATCAGTCGTCTAAACCCACAGTTCCAAATTTACTTTGTTGCCATGCCCGCTCAGATCATGATTGCGCTGATGATGCTAATGTTTACCATTTCGGGTATTGTCATGGTATTCTTGCAGTATTACCAACAGAACTTAATTCGGTTTCTGGAACCATAAGGGGCAGGTATGGCTGAAGAAGACGACGCGTCAAAAACAGAAGAACCGACCGACAAGAAACTTGAAAAAGCGAAAGATGACGGACAGGTTTCTCAATCACAGGAAATTAAAAGCTGGGCGAGTTTTTTCTCCGCTGCGGTTTTTGTTGTGTTTTTAGGTCCTGCATTTGCCGAAAGCATCCTGGAACCTATTGTTTTTTACATTGCGGATGGATATCAGATTTCAGTTGATCGCCATAACCTGAGTGTCCTGTTTGAGCGTTTGCTGGCTGATATGGGATTAAGAGTTTTACCCTTACTATTTGCTTTTATGATCACAGCGGTAATCGCAGGCGTCTTTCAAACTGGATTAATTTGGGCGCCCAAAAAGATCCAGCCGAAGTTGCAGAATATTTCTCTGCAAAAGGGGGTGAAAAAGATTGTTTCAACCCGTTCTGTTATGGAGCTGCTCAAAACGATTTTCAAAATGACGCTCGTAGGTGGGGTGGCCTTTGGCGTGATTATACCGATCTTCTACGATATAGAAGTTATTCCCAGCTACGATGTCTTCCATACGTTGGAATTGATGTATGATATTGCTGTCATTATGTTGGTTGGTGTCACAGCTCTTATGACCTTGATTGCGGCAATTGACTATGCGTATCAAAAATATACGTTCATGAAACAGATGCGCATGACCAAACAAGAAGTGAAGGATGAACACAAGCAATCTGAAGGTGATCCTCAAATCAAGGCGAAGATCAGGCAATTGCGGATGGAACGTGCCCGCCAACGTATGATGGCAGCGGTACCTACGGCAGACGTTGTTGTGACCAACCCGACACACTACGCCTGTGCTCTGGAATATAAGCAGGAAATGATGTCAGCTCCCAAGCTGGTGGCAAAAGGTATGGATGAACTTGCCATGCGTATCAGGAATTTGGCTGAAGACAATGAAGTACCAATCGTAGAAAACCCGCCATTGGCCCGTGCGCTTTATGCGTCGGTTGAAATTGATCAGGAAGTGCCGGCGGAACATTACGCTGCGGTGGCTGAGGTTATTGGTTATGTGATGCGCTTGAAGGGGCAATTGAATTAATGATGCCGCTGACTGCTTCCATGCGCGCCAAACGGCGGATCAAAAGACTTGTGCGCCAACCCCTTACATGGGGGGTATTGGCTTGGGCGACGTTATTGGCAGCAGCTGGAAACCATTTTCTCATTGGGTATAATCCGCTCTGGACCTATGGTTTTTTGCTGATTGCCATGGGGGCTTTGACGTTATTGGGCTGGGCGGTTGGTTCATCTGGCAATGCGGGCGCTTTTGGTGATTTGTTACGCCAGGCAATTGATGTTTTACCTGAAGCTAGGTTGATCACGGCACGTGATGGTTCCACCGTTTATGCCAATCCAGGTTTTCGCAGACTTTTACCAACGCCACCGGGCAAGGCGGAAATTCTGGGCTTGATTGATCTTCTGGATGGTGACTATGCGATCTCGGAATTTGAACGGATGCGTGCCAATGCCGCAGCAGGCATTGGGGATCATGCAGAATTGCCTGTCCGGTTGATGGATGGTACGCGCGAATGGCGGCGTATTTCAGTTGCACCCTTGGGGAAGCCTGCCGGGTTTTCTATGTGGTTGGCGCGGGATGTCAGTGCACGTCGGGAAATGGAGGAAGCACAACGAAAAGAGTTTCGCCAGACCTTTGATTTTGTCGATAACCTGCCTGTTGGCTTTTTCAGCTCTGATCAGAACGGACGGTTTCGTTTTGTAAACCAGACCTTTGGCGACTGGCTGGGGGTTTCGCCTGAAATGGCACGTGCCACGGGGCTGGGTCTGTCCGATTTCGTGCTGGAAATGAATGATGGGGCGGAAGGCGTTATGAGTTTGAAAGGCGCAGACGGCATGCGCTTTGATGTTTATGTTAAACAGACCGAGCTTTACGACGCCCAGGGCCGTTTTGTCCATAATCGCTGTATCGTTTTGCGAGACGGAATTGAACAGGGTGATATCACGCCACGTCGGGTGCAGAGCCCGTCCAATCGCGCGACCTTGGGATATGATCCGCGGGTGCGCTGGCTGTTTAACGAAGCCCCCATCGGGATTGCGGTGCTCGATCTGGATTTGAATGTCAGTGACTGCAACCGGGCCTTTTTAAAAATGCTGGGCCGTCATCAGGAAGCCATTGTGGGCCGTGCCTTGTTCGATCAGATCAAGGCAGAAAATCATGAAGATGCCTCACGTCAATTGGGCAAGGTCGCCATGGGCGCCATTGCCGCTGTGCGGTTTGATGTGCAGATGGCTACAGCACGGGGGCGTGTCTTGACTGTCTCTGTTTTTGCCGGACATATGGAAGATGAAACAGGCCAGATCAGCGGTTTGGTGTTGCACTTTATTGATGCGACCGAACAACGTGATCTTGAACTGCAATTTACGCAGGCCCAGAAGATGCAGGCCATTGGTCAGCTGGCAGGCGGGGTTGCGCATGATTTTAACAACGTGCTGACCGCGCTTACAGGTTTTTGCGAAATTCTGCTGGAACGTCACCCCAAGGGTGATCCTGATCACCAGGAACTTCAGCAGATTTATCAAAGTGGCAACCGGGCAACCGATCTTGTGCGCCAGCTTCTGGCCTTTTCGCGCAAACAGACCTTGCGGCCTAAAATTGTTGATATTTCGGCCGTTATTTCCGATCTGTCGTCCATGCTCAACCGATCTTTGGGGGAAACTGTTCATCTGCGTATTGAACATGGCCGGGACTTGAAGCAAATCCGCGTGGATACCGGACAGCTGGAACAGGTGGTCGTAAACCTGGCTGTGAACGCAGGTCATGCCATGAATGGCGAAGGTGAAGTCATCATTCGCACGTCCAACGCTGATGTGGCTGAACCGATTGAGCAGGCCCATGACACCATGCCACCGGGGCGTTATGTATCCATCGAAGTCTCCGATACGGGCTGTGGTATCCCGCCTGAAAACCTGACCAAGATTTTTGAACCGTTTTTCACCACCAAGGATGTGGACAAGGGCACCGGGCTTGGCTTGTCCACCGTTTACGGGATTGTGCGCCAGACCGATGGCTATATCTTTGTGGATAGCGTGCTGAAAAAAGGCACGACATTCTCCATCTATTTCCCGGCGGTAGAAGATGAAGCTGCGCCTGTAAAAGTCGATAAGAAGCAACCCGACCTGTTTGATCACGCTGACCTTACCGGGACCGCAACCATTTTGTTAGTGGAAGATGAAGACCCGGTCCGTCTGTTTGGCGCGCGTGCGCTCAGTGCCAAGGGCTATAACGTGCTGGAAGCTTCCAGCGGTGACCTGGCCTGGGAGATCGTGCAGAAACAGGGTAAAAAGATCGACCTGATCATCACCGACGTCGTCATGCCCGGCATGAAAGGCCCGGATATGGTAGAGCTGGTACGCGGTCAATTCCCCGATATCAAGGTGATCTTTATGTCCGGTTACGCCGAAGACGTGATCCCTGAAGGTATTGAAAACGACCCTACTATCCACTTCCTCCCGAAACCTTTCAAGCTGAAGGACCTCGCCTTTAAGGTGAAGGATGTGCTGGGCGAAATCTAAAAGTGTTTTGATCGCTTTTGTTTAAAGAAAAAGTCATGTATATAGAAACGTGTCTAAAATAATAAAACACGATCTTTATCTGTGTCTTTTTGGGTTTAGTCGTGTGCTCATACGATCTTGTTGTAAGGTATCAATGGTGCTGTCATGACTGATAAAATTGTCCCCTATAAACACTTGTTAGTCCCCCCGCTTAAGCGTGCAGCTTATTCAGACCGCACGGCTTGGCTGATGGCGCAGATGTCGGCGCTGGCCTACATTCGATTTGAAAAAGCAACTACTGTTGATGCAGCTCTTTCGGATGTACTTACTTTGGTGACTGGTGAAAAAGAGGCGGAAAAACAAGTTGATAAGAAAGAAATCCATAAAGATTTTAATACGACGCAGCTTCTGAATATTTTGCAAAAACTGTCCGATAAAGATGGGCGCAGTGATAATTATGCAAAGTTGGAAACAGGCCTGAAAGAACTGAAGTTTAAACTGATTGATGTTTTTTCGGTTCATATTCCTTTGATTGCAGATACGCAGGCTTTTATTGCCAAAATCGAACAGGATGGTCGTGAACCGTTTGTGGTTTTGTCTTTCCGTGGGACGGAACCCAAGAAAATTACTGATATTAAATCTGATCTGGATGCGATGCCAAAGGTTCTGGGACGTTTGGGTGGACCAGGGCGCAATAAGTTTATTCCCCATGGTCAAAAGTTGAAGGGGGAAGAGGAAAATTGGCCGGAAGTTAAGGTTCATCCAGGTTTTTGGAAAGCCTTCAATGTCGTGGAAAAACAGCTGCTTGATTGTCTGAAAGAATATAAGCTGGAAGAATTTCCGCTTTATATTACGGGACACAGTTTAGGCGGTGCGCTGGCAGTTGTAGCGACGCATTCGCTGCCGAGTGAAAATATTGCAGCCTGTTACACATTTGGTGGGCCACGGGTTGGGAATATGCAATTTGGTCAGATGATCCGCCCCCCGGTTTATCGCTTTATCAATGCAGCTGATATTGTCCCGCGTCTGCCGCCCGGGGTTGGAGTAGATGTAGCGACGACATTTTTGAGGGCGATTCCTTTTATTCCTTACATGGACAAACTGGCTGTACTTCTCGAAAAATTCCGCGGGTATCGCCATTACGGTGATTTACGTTATCTCAGCGCAGCAGAATCAGTTGGAACTGAAGAGGAGCCTGAATTTAGGAACTTACTGGTGCTGGCCAATCCACCTCAGATTTCAAGGTGGTATTGGATTTGGACCCGTCTGATGGCAACCGGTGGTGCTGCTGCTGCCAGTGATCACTCCATTGCGCATTATGTCGATAAACTAGCGTTTTGGGGACATGTGCGTTCAGACAAATCCTGAGAATGATGAGAGAAAGGAGGGGGATTTATGAGGGGCGATAGATATGAAGTTTGATATAAATGATGGTTGGACCCTATATGACGCTATGGACAGTAGATGCGCAATTGTTCCTGAGGCCATTAGGACAAAAAAAGCGAAAATCGTAGTTAAAGAGGTTCACTGTGATTTTTGTACAAGTCCGGATGAACATTCATTGGTTGTTTCTCTGCCCGCAATTAATAAGATTACGGTGGATCAATGTGAAGAATGTAAAGGTGCACGTTTTTTGTATTCGGCTATTGTTATTTTTAAGAAGCCGAAATCAATATTTCAATATGCCTATAAACCGCTTGAAAATCCAATATATGTCCCCCCAATACATACGCCACGTAGTGATCTAAAACCATTGAACCGACAGAAGCACAGACAGGCAAATTTGTCAGATATGAAGTATGGGGCATATGTATCCCAAGAGGAATGGGAAAGACGATTAAGGATTAAAGAAAAAAAAGAAAAGCTTCTGCTTTTGGAAGAGAAGTATTTTCCTGTCCTTGAAAAAATTTTGCCGATACTTGAACGCATCACACGCAAGGAAGATTGTTGGTATTCTAAGATTGAACTTGGCATTGGAACTGTCAGTAGTGATGTATCCAGTATGTTATGGGAAACCGAGAAAGGCCTAACAAGTGGCAATAATACCGAAGATGATCATTCTCTATTGGAACACATTAAACAAAAACTTACACAAATTAGAAATGAGTTCGCAAAAATTGAGAATATGATCTAGGGACAGCTATTTTATTTACAACGAGTAATTTCCGGTATTATGTAGCAAACACACCTAAATGGATTTATGAGGCGAACATTTAGCAATTTTCCTGATACAACCGTTACTAAACGCACTTGTTTAACGAGTTTAATGTTTTCTTTTGCAATAATAGCTTAGCTGTTGTTGATTTTGAATGCTTCCCTGGTATACAACTACCAAAGTGTATTTTTAGTATTATGATAAGCAATCAAAGCAACTCTTATCAGTTGCATGTTGACAAAATGACTGATGCTTAAATTTGTTGAAGAAGGGGTAGTTATGCCAGTAGTTTCAGTGTCAATTCCAGAAGACAAGCTTGAACAAGTTTTTGCAGTTGCTTTTGCGCCAGTAGTGGCGTTGTCTGAATTGATCAAAAATGCTTCTGACTCTTGCCATATTAAAAAAGACACGATTAAGGTCTTCATTGAAGAAGACGAGCAAAGAATTCGTATAGTTGATAACGGATACGGATTTAGCGCCAATGATATTTCACAGCTTGGCGTAGTAACCACATCATCAAAAATGTCTTCTAGGTCCTGTTGACAAAGTGGATTTACAAATTGCGTAGAATGTGATTCAAGACTTCTTTTTATGAGGAGAAGTCTATGCGTAATTTGAT